>JANNFM010000628.1:0-18904 GCA_031379795.1 Alphaproteobacteria bacterium | reverse complement strand
GATGATGTCGTCGAGATAGCCGCCCTGAACCTCGTCGTAGGCCGAGAGGCGAAAGCCCAGGCCCCAGTCCGGCAGCGGAATGTTGATGTACCCCTCGACCGCACCGCTGGGCGCGCCGCCCCGGGTGATAGATCCCGAGGTACGAACCCCGACCGAAAAATCAGTCAGGTCCGGCTTGCGGGTGACAATCCGGTAGACGCCGCTCAATGAGCCCGCACCGAAGAGCGCGCCCTGGGGCCCGCGGGCCACTTCGAGGCGCTCAACGTCGACCAGTCGCAGGTCCGGGTCAGGGGCGTTGTAGTTGACCGGGATTTCGTCGAGGTAGGTCGCGACCGTCGAGCGCGTCCGGCCGGTATGTGCGCCATCGGACAGCCCCCTCAACAGCAGCTTGTTGCGGCCAGGCCCCAGGTTCGTCACCAGAACCCCGGCGAACTGGCTGGCGGCCTCGCCAGCATCCGACGCGCCGGTCGCCTCAAGCCCCTCACGCGGGATGGTCGTGATCGCCACAGCCAGCTCGCGGGCATTGCGGACGCGTTTGGTGGCGGTGACCAGCACATCCGACACAGTCACGGGTGGCTCGGGTTTTGGCGGCTCGATCCTGGGAATCGGTGATATCTCCACCGCGCCCGGGGCGATCATTCGCCAGGCACACTGTGCACCGGCGAGGGTCTGATTCAGGGCCTGTTCCAGGGTCAGGCTGGCCGAGATCGGTCTGGCCAGGTCGCCGCGGCACGAGGCGGCGCCGATCAGCGTGACGTTGGCCTGCTGCGCGATATCAATCAGCGCCTCGGAATAGGCCTGTGGTTCTACCTGAAACCGGATTCGCGCGGAGGCAGCTTGAGCGGTTTCGCCGATCCCGCACGCCGCCCCAAGACAGACAACAGCGGCCACCAGTTTCCGACGCCCAAGGATAATCCGCTCCGACCCGACCTACGCGCTACTTCCGAAGCAGCAGCAGCCCCTGTGCGGAAGGTATCGATCTTATAGGCAGCATCAAGCTCAACCGCGCAATAACCGAAGCCTGACCGTCGAGAACGATCACGCCGGTAATCGGCATCTTGCCCAATTCAGGGTCGGAGACCTCGATCTGCTCCACAAACTGGCGGTTCAGGTCCGCCACCACATTGGCGAGCGGTTCGGCGCGATAGACCAGCCGTCCGGACCGCCAGCCGAAGGCTTCCTGCGGATCGACGGCGCTGAGTCTCTCGACGCCAGTCCGGTCGATCTCAAGCCGATGGCCCGGGGTGAGCAGAAACGCACGGCCCGACGTCGCGGTCGGCCGCACCTGAACCTTGCCACGTGCGACGGTGACGCTGAGGTCGCCGCGGCGATTGCGAACGTCGAACTGGGTTCCGACCACGCGGACGACATGGCTCGATGCGGCCACAGTGAACGGCCGGTCGGCGTCATGCGCCACGTCAAAGATCGCCTCGCCATCCCCCAGCGTGACCTGGCGCGCCTTGCCACTGAGTCGGACGCTGATACGGGTTTCCGCGTTGAGGTCGACGACCGAGCCGTCCTCCAGAGTGACCCGCTGGTGCTGCCCCTTGCCGGTGGCATAGGTCTGGATGGAGGGTTCGGACAGCATCGGGCCAACCACAGCCACCGCCAGCCCCGCCGCGATGGCAAAGCCCCCGGCCCCGGCCAGCCAGCGCCGCGTCGGCCCGCGCCGAACCTCGGAACGGGTTTTCCGGGCGTCTTCGGCCAGCACAGCCAGCACAGCGTCGGCTGAGGCTTCGAACTCATGCCAGAGCGCCAGCGCGCGGCGATAGGCAACCGCGTTGCCTGCATCAGCGGCCAGCCAGGTTTCGAATTCCAGGACGTCGTCGCCGGACACATCGTCGCGTTGCAGGCGCACAAGCCAGGCGTTGGCGTCCGCCGCCGTCCGATCCTGGTCACTTACGAGTTTTGTCATCGACGGGCCTGCCTGATCTGCGCAGACCGCGCCGAACAGCGAAGGAGACGGCGCCGCATCGCAATACCCCTAGGTTGGGCGGAAATTTCATCGCCCCTCATGACCTTAGCCTCTGCGACAGGTTCGCCATGGCGGCCTGGATATGCTGCTCGATCATCTTGACCGACACCCCCATGGCGCGGGCCGTCTCGGCCTGACTTAGCCCTTCGAGCTTATGCAGACGAAACGCCTGGCCCATCTTCGGCGGCAGCGCCGAGACGGCGTCGGCCAGCTGCCGGACACGTTCCTTCGCCACGACGACCTCATCGGCCGGCAGATCATCGACGACGTCTTCGCCACCGACCGCCGTGCGGGTGTCCATCCGCCACTGATCATTGCGCCGCGACGCACGTTGCGAACTGCGGACATGATCGATCATCAGATTCGCCGCCATGCGATAGAGCAGCGCCACCGGGGCCCGCACCTCGGAGTCGGCCTTGATCGCGGCGACCTTGAGATAGAGGTCCTGGATCAGATCTTCGGCGGTGGCCATGCATCGGGTCCGCGCGGCCAGGAACAGTAACAGGCTCTCACGCTTCTCGATCAGTGCATCGAGCAGCGGGCCATGCCCCCTGGCTTTTTCGGACGACCCCGCCGGCGGCAACAATTCTACTCCCCGTGACCAGACAGAATTCCAGCGCCACCTTAGCCACGGCGACGCTGCGAGCCCAAGCCCACCGCATCATGGCGACTTCACACAATAATCTTATGCGGGGCCGCATTTCAGCTCCAGCCGATTCATCAGGTGACCTTGGCGTCGAGGGATCTGGTGCAGATAGATTGACGGCGAGGGTTGCGCGTGGCCCGTTCGTGCATCGGGCTCAACGCCCACTTTTGAGAGTCTTGTGGATGGCGACTTTGATCTTGAGCGTAGTCGGCAGCGACCGGCCGGGCCTGACCCAGGCTCTGGCCGACGCCGTGCTATCGGCCAGCGGAAACTGGCTGGAAAGCCATCTCAGTCGACTGGGCGGGCTCTACGTTGGATCGGTGCTGGTCGACCTGGCCCCAGGCAGCGTCGAAGCTTTGCGCGCGGCCGTTCAGGCGGTGGACGCCCAGGGCCTGGAGGTGCGGATCGCCCCGGCGATGGAAGATCCCGGGGCCTTGGGCGAGGCCCTCCATTTCAGCCTGGTCGGCCAAGATCGGCTGGGGATCGTGCGCCAGGTCACCGCGGCGCTCAGCGTCCTGGAGGTAAACATTGAAAGCTTTGAAACCCATATCAGCGCCGAGCCACATTCGGGCGCACCGCTGTTTCATATGGAGGCGCGGCTGAGGCTACCTCACGGACTGTCGGCTTCCAGGGTTCAGTCGGCGCTGGAGGACATCTCTGGCGAGATCATGGTCGACATCTCAATCGCCCCGGCCGCGGGGCGCTGAAACCCGGTCCTAGGGAGCGGGTTTGGTCCAAGGCGGCATGTAGGGGTCCGCAGCGCCCGCCGCGATCGGCGGATAGGCCACCAGACTGGCCTTCGCCTCATCAAGCATCTCTCTGAGCTTGGGCAACACCCAGGCGTCTTCCAGTTCGGTGTTCCGCGGAGTCTCTTCCTTGGGATCCCACAGGACGTTGTAGAGGAGCGGCTTGTCCGGCCTGACGGTCGGCGTGTCAGCGTTTTCCTGCAGCACGACATAGTACTTCCAGTTCCGCCATTTGACGGCCGTGAGCTCGCCCCGCTGGAAAATCGGAAATCCCTCACGGTTGGATTTGGCTTTCTGGCCCAGGAAGAAATCGAGCTGATCCACACCATCGACGGGCCGGTCGGTTGGCATGGCGGCCCCGGCGACCCGGGCCAGGGTGGGCGCGATGTCGACGATGTGGACGATCTCGTTGTTGACGCCGGGCGCGATCCGCCCGGGCCATCGGATCAGGAACGGGGCGCGGAGCGAGCCTTCGCGGGCGCTGCGGTAGTAGCCGCTCCAGACACCTGAGGAGCCTTGCCAGGGACGCCGGCTTTCCGCCCCGTTGTCGCTACAGAAAACGACGATGGTGTTGCCGGCGACGCCAGCCTTGTCGATGGCGTCAAGAATCTCCCCGACATGATGATCTGTCTCGACCACGGCGTCTGCGAAGCTGCCATTGCCGGTGCGGCCATCGAAGGCACGGCTGGGCAGCGTTGGGTAGTGAACCTGGGTCAATGGCACATAGGCGTAAAACGGGCGCTTGGCGGCGGATTGCCGCTTGATGAACCCCACGGCGCGGCGGGTGAGTTCGGTGTCGATCTCGCGGCGCGCTGCGATGTCGAATTCCTTGACCTGCCGGGTCTCCTCGCCTTTGCGGCCTTCCAGAACGTACTCCAGCTGGGTAACGGCGGGATCATATCCGGGCGACTGGCGGTTCATGGCCTCATTGCTGGAACGCGGGATGCCGTACCACTCGTCAAAGCCGCGATCGTTGGGATAGCGGCCCTGTTCGTCGCCCAGATCCCATTTGCCGTAGAGCGCCGTGGCGTAGCCCTGCTGTGACAGCAGTTGCCCGGTCGTCACTTCCCAGCGGACCAGGCCATGGCGCTTGCCGGTCTCGCCGGAGCGGTTGTTGCCGGTGCGGATTCCGAAACGGCCCGTCATCAGGGCGGCGCGGGACGGCGCGCATGAGACCTCAACGTTGAAATTCTGCAGCCGCATGCCCTGGGCCGCGAAAGCGTCGAGCCGCGGCGTCGGGGCGCCGCGCAGCGCGCCGCCGCCATAGACACCCAGTTCGCCCCAGCCAAGGTTGTCGGCCATGATGAAGACGATGTTGGGTCGCTGGGCAGGTGCGGCCGGCGTCGCCGCAATGGCGGCCTGCGCCCCCAGGATCAAGCTCGCGCCCGCGAGTAGCAAACTCCGCCGCGAGGCCGCAAAGCACGGGTCCAATATGCCGGAGAATCTGGTCCTGAATTTCATCCCGCCCCCTACCACGTTCGCCCGGTCGCCGGGCCGGCACCATCCTGAAATCCGTAACGGTGATCCACAGGCACACGACTGAGGCGCAGGGCTTGCCGTTGACGAAGTTCGGGCGCGATCAACATCCTGGAAGCCCTGACGTCATCCGGCATCGAAGCGAATAGACAGGACGCAGGCGGCTTGAACGGGATGAGAACTCGCCCGGACCGGTCGCGGAAGTGGCGCGAATTGGTCTGCATCGAGGGATTGCCCGGGTACTTCCAGCCATCGAAACGCAGCAGGACCTCGTATCCCTCGACGCGACCATACCCGGACACTCGGACGCCAATATCGCGCCACCCGTTCGTGCGCCGGTTGAGGACCCGTATCGGCGGCTTTGTGATGGTGGTTCGCCCTACCAACCGGTAGCTCCGGCCTCGATTTTCCAGGACGTACATCCTGCAACCCCCACTGCCGCAGTAGCCGGGTGCATGCAGATAGGCCAACGCATCGCGCCGCCCGTCGCCGTTCAGGTCGGCAAATGCCACGTCAATCCGGGATGGATCGAAATTCTCATGCAGGCGGGCGCTGATCCAGTCGCGAACGATTGTTTCATCCTCAGTTCGCGGCGCGCCTCCCGCGCCTGTTGAACCCAAAAGCGCCAGGACCGCCAAGACAATACGTCGACAGGACATTCGCTCTCCGCAGGCGAACCTCAAAGCCCGGCGAAGGGGCGATCTCGGCCTACACCAACTGTATCTCTACCCGCTTGCCGCAGGCCCTGGCGTAGCGGCGAATGGTCTCGAATGTGGGCGAATGGCGCGGGTCACGCAACGAGCTTTCCAGACGGGACACCGCGCTCTTGGTCGTGCCCATCCGTGTGGCGATCTCCTCCTGGGTGAGGCCTGATTGTTTGCGCGCCTCAAGCAGGGCGCGGAGGGCGACGTACTCATCGGCGCCCGCCTCCCACGCCTCGCGGAAGCCAGGGCGCTGCATCGCGGTTTCCAGGGCCTTCCTGCCGTCATGACGGACGGGTTTGAAGCCTTCATCGCTCATGGCCTAACCTCCTTCAAACGCTTTCGAGCCAGTTTCAGGTCCCGGTCGGGCGTCGCCTGGCTCTTCTTGATGATGCTGTGCAGAATGATCAGTTCACGGCCAACGCGCGTGCAATAGAACGCCCGCCCGATCCCTTCTGGCCCCTTGCACCGCAGTTCGAATAGTCCGCCACTCATCGCCCGCGAATGGGGCATGCTCAGCGAGAGGCCGTCTTCCTCAAGCCACGCGACGAGGCGGAGGAAGTCGGCATAGATGCCGACCGGCCATGCCTCGATCTCACGCCGGATGTGATCATTGTAGTAGAGGACCGTCCACACGACGAGAAGTTCTCATATTTGAGAACTTTTGTCTACCCCCGCCGCAACCGCCACAGCACCGGCCGCAAGAGCGCCGCGCCGACGATCACTGGCGAGAGCAACCACGCCGTCACATGCTGGCCGACACTGACGGCGCGGCGGCGGAAGAAGCGGGCGAGGCCCACGCCCTTGTGGAATTCCACCTTCAGCGGGCTGGTCTGGCTGGTGCCGCCCACGTGGATGACCTCGGCACCGGGGTGAAACAGCACCACGCCGCCCTGCTGCCGGACCCGCCAGCAAAGGTCGACATCCTCGACATGCAGGAAATAGCCTTCGTCGAAGCCGGCCAGGGCGTCGAAATCCTCGCGACGCATGCAGAAGCAGGCGCCGGAGATGGTGGGCACCTGGACCACGTGGTCAGGCGAGGCGTCGGTTTCCCAGTGCACCTCGAAGCGGCGCAAAGCGGGTACGCGTCCGGCCAGGGTGCTCAGCGACAGCATGGCGCTCATGGGCGTGATGTCGCCGCGACGACCACCGCGTTGCTCGGTACGGTCGGCGTTCAGCACCCGTCCGCCAACCACGCACGGGACCGGGCGATCCTCGATCGCCTGCACCAGTTCGGCGATGCAGTCGGACTGCAGGAAGGCGTCCGGGTTCAGAAAGACCAGCCGCTCGCCGATGGCCTTGCGTGCGCCCAGGTTTGCACCACGGGCGAAGCCGACATTGCCCTGGCCGGACACCACCACGACACGGCGATCCTTCGTGGCCAACGCAGTCAGGTGGGCGGCTTCGTCAGCGCTGGAGCCGTTGTCCACCACCACCAGTTCGCTCACCATCGGATCGGCCAACACACAGGCGAGGCTCCGCTTGAGCGCCTCGCCCGGGAAGTAGATCACCATGACGACGGAGACGGTGCGTGTGCTCGCACCAACCTCCGCCATTGTCAGGGGATCAAGGGCCAGCCGCGAGGCGGCGATGCCGTTCATCCAGCCTGCCCCTCCACGACCTGTTCAACAGAAGCACCGGCCAGAACCGCCGCCTGACGGGCAACATCTGGTGCTTGGGCCTGGATGGCAAGCATGTTCGCCGCCTCGCCCAGTGTCAGGATCTCCTGACCATCGGACCCAAAACGCCTGAGCGCCAGCTTGCCCTCTTCGGCCTCGCGTCGACCGATGACGGCGATGACGGGAACCTTGGCCAGACTGTGCTCGCGGATCTTGTAGTTGATCTTCTCGTTCCTCAGATCGACTTCCACCCTCAACCCCTGAGTCCGCAGCGTGGCCGCGGCCTTGAGGGCGAAATCATCGGCGTCGGACGTGATGGTCGCCACCACCACCTGCACCGGCGACAGCCATAGAGGAAACGCGCCAGCGAAGTTTTCGATCATCACGCCGATGAACCGCTCCATCGAGCCGCAGATGGCCCGGTGCAACATGACCGGCCGCTGCTTGGAGCCATCCTCGGCGACGTACTGGGCGTCGAGGCGCTCCGGCAGGACATAGTCCAGCTGCAGCGTGCCGCACTGCCACGTCCGGCCGATGGCGTCCTTCAGGTGGAACTCCAGCTTGGGGCCATAGAAGGCGCCTTCGCCCGGCAACGGATCGACCGGCATGTTCACCGCCTGGCGGGCGGCGCGGTCCAGTTTCTGCTCGGCGACGTCCCAGACCGCGTCGGTGCCGAACCGCTCCTCAGGGCGCAGGGCCAGTTTCACGCTGTCGAGGTGCATATCGAAATCGGAATAGATCGAGTTCAGCAGCCGCACGAATTTCGTGGACTCATCTTCGATCTGGTCCTCGCGGCAGAAGATGTGAGCATCATCCTGCGTGAAGGCCCGCACCCGGAAAATACCGTGCAGGGCGCCTGACGGCTCATAGCGGTGGCAGGCGCCGAACTCCGACATGCGCAGCGGCAAGTCGCGGTAGCTCTTTTGGCCGTGGTTGAAGATCTGAACGTGACCGGGGCAATTCATCGGCTTGACGGCCAGGCTCTCGCCCTCCTCCGTCTCGCACGTGAACATGTTCTTGCCGAACTTCTGCCAGTGGCCGGACTTCTCCCACATCGCGCGGTCCATGATCTGCGGGGCCTTGACCTCGACGTAGCCGTCCGCGTCCAGGCGGCGGCGCATATAGGCCTCGACCGTCCGGTAGAGCGTCCAGCCATTCGGGTGCCAGAAGATCATCCCCTTGGCCTCTTCCTGCATGTGGAAGAGATCCATGGCCTTGCCGATCTTGCGATGGTCGCGCTTCTCGGCCTCCTCGATGCGGTGCAGGTAGGCGGCGAGGTCCGCGTCGCTGGCCCAGGCCGTGCCGTAGATGCGCTGCAGCATCGGATTGCGGTGGTCGCCGCGCCAGTAGGCGCCGGCCAGCTTCGTCAGCTTGAAGGCCTTGCCGATGAACTTCGTGGACGGCAGGTGCGGACCGCGGCACAGGTCCTTCCAGGCACCCTGCCGATAGACACTGACGTCCTCACCGGCCGGGATGCCTTCGATGATCTCGGCCTTGTAGGCCTCACCGATGGAGATGAAGTGGGCGATGGCGTCGTCGCGTTTCCAGACCTCGCGCACGAAGGCGGCGTCACGGTCGACGATCTCCTTCATCTTCGCTTCGATCTTGGCCAGGTCGTCCAGGCTGAACGGCTCGTCGCGGGCGAAGTCGTAGTAGAAGCCGTCCTCGATGGCCGGGCCGATCGTGACCTGCGTGCCGGGGAACAGCTCCTGCACCGCCTCGGCCATGATGTGGGAGGCGTCGTGGCGGATGGTCTCCAGCACCTCGGGCGCATCGCGGGCCAGGATCTCGAACGTGCCGCCGTGGTCCAGCGCGCGGTCCACATCCAGCAACTCGCCGTCCAGCTTGATCAGGGCGGCGCGTTTGGCCAGCGAGATGGCAATGGAGGCGGCGACCTCCCGGCCCGTGACACCGGGCTCGAATTCGCGCTTCGAGCCGTCGGGAAAAATCAGATCAATCATGGTTCAAACTTCCAGTCTCACGTCCGGCGCGCAGCCTTGGGACGCGGGGGCGGCGGTGGGTCATATCCCGCACCGCCCCAGGGATGGCAACGACACAGACGTTTCACGGTGAGCAGGCTACCGTGCCACGGTCCGTGGCCGATCAGGGCTTCGCAGGCATACTCCGAACAGGTCGGGGCAAACCGGCATTGCCGCCCGATCAGCGGCGAAAGCGTCAGCTTGTAGGTGCGAAGGGCGCCTCTGACGCAGCTCTCGTAGAGGTTCATGCCGACTGCGGACTGTTGGATCAGGCCCCGTGCGTACGCGCAGGGACCAAGGGGATCAAGCCGCGTCGGCGGGGATAGTTCGGGTGACACGCTCAGGCGTCATCGCCGCCCGGACCGCCGGGAGGGCGGGGGCCTGAAAGGCGCAAGCGTTACGAACTGGCGTCAACATGGTGCGCGGCGAATAGCACGGCCCGCGCAAAAACGGAACCTTGACCTATCCCGTCGGCAGTTCGCGGATCTCGACGGTGCCGCCGGCCTCGAACACCGGATTGCCGGCCAGCAGCAACCTCACGTGGGCCATGTCCTCTGCGGTCACCCGGATGAAGCCCGTGATGTGGGCCGTCGGCGCCGGCGTGGCACCGGACTTTCGCTCGCACTGGCCATCGCCGATGGTGCTGCCGCCCTGGAAGACGCCGGCCTCGCGCAGTCGCGAGAGATAGGGCTCCCAGTCCAGCCCGGCGCCGCCCGCCGCATCGTCGTGCATCAGGAAGATGTAGTCGGCCATCAGGGTTCCTTCGTGACCGCCTCGGCCACCGCCTCGGTCACGGCGTCAAACGCCAGCATGGTCGAGGTGTGGCGCGCCGGATAGTCCTTAACCGGCTCCAGCAGTGCGAGTTCCGCAAAACGACCCTCCGGTGCCGGGCCGTCGGCCTTGAGCATGGCGCGGAACGCGTCGCGCGTCGTCTCAAGTTCTGCCAGACTGGCACCGATTACATGAGCCCCCAGCACTGAGGCCGAGGCCTGACCGAGCGCGCAAGCCTTTACGTCCTGAGCGAAGTCCGTGACCCGCCCACTGGCAACCTTGACGTCCACGATGATCCGGCTGCCGCAGAGCTTCGAGACCTTCTCGGACGTGGCGTCAGGATCGGCCAGCCGCCCGGCCCGCGTCATCTCTGCCGCCAACCGCAACAGTTTCGCCGAGTAGAGGTCGTCGATCATGGCCTTTAGGTCGGCCTTCGGAACCCGGAAGTCAAACCGGAGCGGGAATCTGGAAGAACGGCGCAGGCGTCAGGATCTGGTTCTCCTGATGCTGCACGAGGCCGCCCACCTCCTTCACATAGTCCAGCCATTCAGGGTCCTGCCAGAGCTCGGCGCGGCGTCTGGCCCGCTCATCCAGGCTGTCATAGGCCCAGAGGTGGATGACCTTGTTCAGCCCGCCTACCTCGACCGAATAGTACCCGACCAGATGTCCCAGGATGCGCTTCTGGACCGCCAGGCCCTTCTCTCCATAGGCCTTGAAGTAGCGACCGGTCGCGCCGATCGACAGGGTGTAGGTACGCATCTCGACGATCATCCGGCGATCTCCCTGGCCGTAAACTATTGTCGCGCCATCTCCGCGGCCCCGATGGCCTCGCCGTCAAGGTCCTGATCATCGCCCATGGTCACCGTGACCTTGCGAAGGACGCCGGTAAACGCGAACGGCGCGGCATACCCGGCGACGGGGCTGCCCCGGTCCAGGCCGATATCCAGCCCGGACCAGGAGATTAAATTACCGAAGCCGGTCGTGGCGACGACCTCGCCCGCCGGCTCTCCATCGACCGTCAGGGTGAAGGTTCGCGGGCCCGTCTCGCCGCGGCGGGCGACCACCCCCAACCGGGTAGCGCTGACCGGCACGGGCCCGTCCGAGGTGACCGTGGTCTTCTCGCCGCCGATGTTCAGGGTGTGGCGCAGCCGCCCGTCCTGCAGATAGAGGCTGTAGCCGCTGGTGGCGTCGCCATGGGCGATCAGCACCCCTTCGGCGCCAGGACCCAGCACCACATCGGCCTCGATCCGGTAACTGCGGGCGCGCACATCCGGCGCCACATCGGTCGGCAGATGCCCCATGCCGGCGTGCAGCACGAAGCGCTTCCGGGCCCCATGAAAGCGGGCCGAGTTTTCAGCGAACCGCGGGCCGAACCGGTCGTCAAGCGGCAGCACCTTGTGGGCGTCGGCCGCGGCCCACCACGCCGCGATCAGGGCCTTGAGGCGTTCAGGCTCGGCTTGCGAGAGATCACGGGTCTCCGCGAAGTCACGGTCCAGATGGTAGAGTTCCCAGCGATCGTCGTCGAAGGGCGTGCCGGGCGGGTGGAACGCCACCGCCTTCCAGCCGTCGCGCCACAGGCCCCGGTGGCCGAACATCTCGAAGTACTGAGGCGAGGCGCGTGGCGGCGTTTCGGGATCGTTCAGACTGGCGGCGAAGCTCTCACCCTCCAGCGGCCATTGCGGAACGCCCGCAATGGTGTCCGGCAGCGTCTCGATCCCGATCAGGTCCAGCAACGTCGGGACCACATCGCAGGCGTGGGCAAAGCGGGTGCGCACCTCGCCGCGCGCCGCCACCTTCGCCGGCCAGGAGATCACCAGCGGGTCGCGGATGCCGCCGCCGTGGGTGTTCTGTTTGTAGCGCCTGAGCGGCGTGTTGGAGGCCATCGCCCAGCCCTGCGGGAAGTTCGAGTGGGTGTCGGGGCCGCCGATGTCGTCGATGCGCGCGATCTTCTCGGCCATAGGCTCCGGCCGCATGTTGAAGGGGCCCATGGCGTTGACGAAGCCCTGCGGACCGCCTTCCTGACTGGCACCATTGTCCGACATTACCAGGATCAGAGTGTCCTCGCGCAGGCCCGCGCGCTCCAGAAACCCGACCAGTCTGGCCAAATGCTGGTCGGCGTGATCCAGCATGGCGGCGAAGGCGCTCTGCAGCCGGGTGAACAGGCGTCGTTCGTCGGCGGAATAGCTGTCCCAGGGCCGCACCCCGTCGTTGCGGTCCGGCAGTCGGGTGTCGGCCGGGACCAGACCCATGGCGATCTGCCGGGCCAGCCGCTGCTCACGCTCCACGTCCCAGCCGTGTTCGAACACCGGGTCATAGCTGCGGATCAGGTCGGCGGGTGCCTGATGCGGAGCGTGGCAGGCGCCCAGCGCCAGCCAGGTGAGCCAAGGGGTGTCCGGCGCGTCGGCGGTGTGGTCAGCGATGAAGCGGATGGCCTCGTCAACCAGATCCGAGGTCAGGTGATAGCCGTCGGCATACGTGCCTGGCGGCGCCACCGGCGTGTTGTCGCGCACCAGTTCGGGTGCATGCTGGTCGGTCTCGGCGTCCATGAAGCCGTAGAACCGGTCAAACCCGCGGCCCAGCGGCCAGCCGTCGAACGGTCCCGAAGGCCCGGTCTCGGTCAGCGGCGTCACATGCCATTTGCCCAGCATGTAGTTCCGGTAGCCGTGAGGCCGCAGGAGTTCCGGCAAGATCCCGGCCTCCCGGGCGATCTTTCCGCGATACCCCGGATAGCCGCTGTCGAAATTGGCCAGACAGCCCACGCCGACCGAGTGGTGATTGCGGCCGCTCAGCAGCGCCGCCCGCGTCGTCGAGCACATGGCCGTGGTGTGGAAGGCCGAATACCGCAGGCCCTCAGCCGCCAGCCGATCAATGGTGGGCGTGCGGATCGGTGATCCGTAGCAACCGAAGTCCGAAAACCCGACGTCGTCGAACAACACCACGAGGATGTTTGGCGCGCCCTTGGGTGGCCTGGGCGCCTCCGGCCAATGGGGTATCGAGTCCGCTACGGTCCACCCGATTCTGCCCGCCATCGTTACTGTCGTGACCTCCACTCAGCCTCGGCGCGAGCCTTCAGCGCCTCGTTCATGGCCCGGAACCCCCGCTGTACGGCTCGACCCATCCGCTTTCCCAGGGAGGGACCCATCAGGCCGCCGAAAATCTCGCCGTTGTCGACAACGCTGCTCCCGTTGGCCAGGGTCTCGATCTCGATGTACCGCAGGGTGCGGATCAAACCGCCCATCATCTTGAGTTCCCAGTGCAACTGCGAATTTGGCACCCATTCCAGCACCTTGGCCTTCAAGGTCTGCGTCGGCTGGCCCGGAAGCGCCAGCGTCACGGTCAGAAACTCTCCCAGCCGGATCTGGCCGGCCGCGCTCGGATAGGTGGGGTTCCACTCATGCCAGCGGTCCAGATCGTAGATGATGCCCCAGACCACCTCGGCGGGCGCCTGGATGCCTATCCGTTCCTCGACCCTGAGTCCGTTGAGCGTCTTTGGGGGCGGCAGCTTGCCCATATCGTCCATCGACGTCATCCGGGGTCCGAGGGTTCCCCGTTTCGCGAACGGGCCCGCCAGCAGATCGGGTTCCGGCTTTACAGGCATCAGGCTTGCTCCTTGATCCGCCAGGTGGCGCCGGCGGGGCCATCCATGACCTCGACCTTCAACGCCGAAAGTTCGTCACGAATGCGGTCGGCGGCGGGCCAGTCCTTCGCCGCCCGCGCCTCGCCCCGCGCTGCGATCAGGGTCTCGACCCTAGCCTTGAGGGTGTCGTCGGCACCACCCTGGAACCAGCCTTGAGGATCGGCCGTCAGCAGCCCCATCAACTGGCCTGCTTCCAGCAACAGACCGCGACCGCGCTCCACACCGGCCACGTCCTTGCCCATGGTTGAGGCGCGAACATGGTCAGCAAGCTGGAACAGTCCGGCGAACGCCAGCGGTGTGTTGAGGTCGTCACGAAGCGCTGCCAGCACCGCGTCAAACGCCTGGGTCGCGCCTGTGTGCTCGCCACCCGACGCCCGCTGCGATGTTGGAACGCCCTCGAGGAACCGGGCGGAATCGTCCAGCACCCGATAAAGCCGGTCCAGCGCGCTCTTGGCCTGTTCGATCAATTCGCCGGTCCACTCCAGCGGCTGGCGGTAGTGGCCGGCCAGCAGCGCCCAGCGCAGGGCCTCGCCCGGCCAGGCCTTGAGCAGATCGTGGGCGAGCGCGACGTTGCCGACGCTCTTGGACATTTTCTCGTCGCCCATGTTCAGGAAGCCGTTGTGCATCCAGACGTCGGCATAGTCGCGGCCGTGTCCGGCGCAGACCCCCTGGGCCAGCTCGTTCTCGTGGTGCGGGAACACCAGATCGATGCCGCCGCCGTGGATATCGATGGGCAGGCCCAGCGCTTGCTCGATCATGGCCGAGCACTCGATGTGCCAGCCGGGCCGCCCGGCGCCCCAGAGGCTATCCCAGGCCGGTTCGCCGGGTTTCGAGGGCTTCCAGAGTACGAAGTCGGCGGGGTGGCGCTTGTAGGGGGCCACGTCGACCCGCGCACCGGCGATCATCTCGTCCATGGGCCGGCCGGACAGCTTGCCGTAGTCGGTGAAGGCCTGGGTGTCGAACAGCACATGGCCCTCAGCGGCGTAGGCGCCGTTGTTGTGCACCAGGTCGCCGATCATCTTGAGGATGGCATCCATGGTCTCGGTGACACGCGGCTGGAAAGTCGGCTGCAAGGCTCCCAGCGCCGCCGCATCGGCATTGTAGGCGGCCAGATAGCGATCCGAGATCGTGCTGATGGGCACACCCTCGTCGGCAGCCTTCTTGTTGATCTTGTCGTCCACGTCGGTGACGTTGGCGGCGTACAGAACGGCATCGTCGCCATAGGTGTCGCGCAGCATCCGGAACAGCAGGTCAAACACCACCACCGGCCGGAAGTTGCCGATGTGGGCGTAGTTGTAGACCGTCGGCCCACAGACATAGAGCGTCACCCGGCGGGGATCGCGGGGGGTAAACGCCCGCTTCTTACGGGTCATGGTGTCGTAGAGACTGAGGGTCATGGTCTGGGTTTACGCTGCGAAACGGTTGCCGGGATAAGGCTTCGCCCCATATACAGGCGGACCGGACCCGAGGCCAACCGCGCCTTCGTCCGAAGTGAAGGGGTGGCACGCGTCATTTCCGGGACCTTCGTCCCGGCGCAACTCAGGCCCTGGAAAGAACCGATCTCCGATGGACGCACCTTCCCGTGACCGAACCCTGATCGGGTCCGATGACAGTTCGCTGGAGCCTTTCAAGCGCCCGACGCGCGAAGAGGCGATGGAGGCTGTGCGCACCCTGATCGCCTGGGCCGGCGACGATCCGCGCCGCGAAGGCGTAATCGACACCCCCAAGCGCGTGGTCGACGCCTATGGCGAGTGGTTCGAGGGCTACAAGCTGGATCCCGCCAAGGAACTGAGCCGGACCTTCGAGGACGTGCAGGGTTATGACGACATCGTCATGCTGCGCGAGATCGAGGTGGAGAGCCACTGCGAGCACCATATGGCCCCGTTCCTGGGCAAGGCCTATGTGGCCTACATGCCCACCAACCGCGTGGTGGGCATCTCCAAACTGGCCAAGGTGGTCGAGATCTTCGCCCGCCGTCTTCAGACCCAGGAGACCATGACCCAGCAGATCTGCGACGCCATCACCGACAGCCTGCGCCCGGCCGGCGTCGCCGTGCTGATCGACGCGGCCCACCAGTGCATGACCACCCGCGGCGTCCACCACCGCCACGTGACGACCATCACCACCCAGTTCACCGGCGTCTTCAAAACCGACCCGACGTTGCGCCAGCGGTTCCTGGATTTCGTGAACCGGCGGTAGGGCCCACCGGATTGGTCCGCTCGCCCTGCCCCGGCACCTGGGGGCGGTGGACGAGCGAGACCAGGACGAAACTGAGCATCATCAACAGATACCAGGCGCCCAGCTTGCTGAGGGACACCAGCCGCCAGCCGCCCTCCTGGCCGGGATAGATCCAGGCGCGGGTCAGCGTGCCAACGTTTTCGGCGATCCAGACGAACAGGGCGACCAGCAGGAAGCCCATCAGCAGCGGCATGCGCCGCGGCGTCCGATCCGGCGTAAACACGCACCAGGCCGGACCAAACGCCATCACTGACAGGCAGAACAGCGCGATCCGGACATCGGCGACGTAGTGATGGGTGAAGAAGTTCAGATAGGCGGCCAGGGCCAGCAGCCAAGGAACCCACGTGGGCGGATAGCGCTCGAACCGGAATTCAAACAGCCGCCAGGCGCGGGCGATGTAGGAGCCGATCGCGGCGTACATGAAGCCTGAGAACAGCGGCACGCCGCCGATGCGCAGGACGCTGGCCTCCGGATAGATCCAGGATCCGTGCGCGGTCTTGAATACCTCCATCGCGGTGCCCACGACATGGAAGATCAGGATCACCAGCGCCTCCTCGGGCCGCTCAAGTCGGGTGAGCAACAACAGGGCCTGCAGGGCGACTGCGGCCAGGACCAGGAAATCATAGCGCGCCAGCGGCGCATCGACCGGCCACCAGAGTTTCGTCGCGATCAACAGCCCGACCATCGCGCCGCCGAACAGACAGGCCCAGGCCTGCTTCAGACCAAACAGCAGAAACTCGTAGGCGAAGGCCCGCGCCGGCCCCCGCCGCGCCCAGGGGCGGGCGACGGCGTCGAAGGCTAGCATGCGGGCTTTGAGGCGTTCGTTCAGGGTCATGGATCGCCGACATAGCGGGCGTTCGCGCGCCGGTGATGCAGCCGCCGTGGAGAAACGGTGACGGCGATCATCTACGGCGCCATATCTAGCCGCATGACAGCCGCATCCTCCCCCGCAAAGGCCGCCCTCGAACAGGGCGAGACCCTGACCCCCCGCTTCGACGCCAACGGGTTGATCGCTGCGGTCACGACGCATGCGACGACGGGCGAGGTGCTGATGCTGGCGTGGATGAACGCCGAGGCGCTTGAGGCCACCCTGGCCACCGGCGAGGCGCACTATTTCAGCCGCTCGCGCGGTGAGCTCTGGCACAAGGGCGCCACCTCCGGACAGGTGCAGATCGTCGACGAGATCCGCATCGACTGCGACCAGGACGCCGTCTGGATGAAGGTCCGGCCGCAGGGCGACGGCGGCGCGTGCCATACGGGCGCGGTCTCGTGCTTCTACCGCGCCATCGAGGGCGGCAAGCTGATTCGGAAATGATGGTCGCCGAGCGCGCCGGCCCTGGAGCGACGCTGGAAACTACCGGAACGCTGCGATTAGCTCGCCCATCCAGGCCCGCAGTTCGTCCTTCTTTTCCAGCGGCGTGGCGCCGTTTCGCACCACTACCAGGTCCAGATCCGGCACGACGACGATGAACTGGCCGTCGTAGCCGTTGGCGGAAAAGGACCCCGGACCGCCCACATCCAGCCACCAGTGGGCGCCGTAGCGTCCGTCGGTCACGCCGGGCTGCTGGAACGTCGGGGTGCGCGCGTAGTCGACCCAGCCGGGTGGCAGGAGGCGCCGACCCTCCCAGACCCCGTCGCGCAGATAGAGCAGGCCAAACCGGGCGAAGTCGCGGGCCGTGCAGAAGCAGTAGGATGAGCCAATGAAGGTGCCTGCCGCATCAAACTTCGGCGTCGCGCTGGACATCCCCAGCGGGCCGAACAGCCGCTCGCGCATGAAGGCGGCGAAGTCGCCGCCTGCCGCCTGCGCCGCCAACCGGGCGACGATGTTGCTGGTCCCGCTGGCGTAGCTCCAGAAGGCGCCGGGGGCGTGCTCCAGCGGCAGGTCGGCCGCATAGCGGGCCACGTCGGACTTGCCGGCGGCGTACAGCATCTCGATCACATTAGAGGGATGGCCGGGCACATAGTCTTCCACAAACGCCAGTCCGCTCGACATGCGCAGCAACTGGTCCAGGGTGATCGCCGCGCGGGGATCGCCTGGACCCTGCCATTCCGGCGCAGCGGCTGGCTGATGGATATCCAGCTTGCCGTCGGCCACCAGCAGGCCGACCAGCGCATGGTTGATGCTCTTGGCCATGGACCATGACGGCTGCGTGGCGTCGGGGCCGGACGTGGGGCCATAGCGCTCGAAGACCACCCGGCCACCCTGGACGATCACCAGGGCGTGGGTTTCACCCAGCAGGTCGGAGGTCGGCCCGGCGAACGCCTCTCCGATCAGGGCCTCAAAGCGCGCCGCGTCGAGCCGCTCAGGCAGCGATCCAACGGGCCAGTCGGTGGTGGGCCAGGGAACGTCGGTCGCCTGGTCGGGGAGCAGGGGTAGGGTCATGTCGTGCATCGTGCCGCGAAAAGGCGGGTCTGTCAGTCGTCTTCGCCATCGGGCGGAGCCTGCCATGGCATTTCTCAAGGCGCGGCAAGACCCGGGGTCTAGGTTGGTCACATGGAAAAACCCGAACCGTCAGGCCTGCGCCGGTTATTCTCACAGCTGGGCCCGGGGCTGATCACGGGCGCAGCGGACGATGACCCCAGCGGCATCGGCACCCACAGTCAGGTGGGCGCGGAGTTCGGCTATGGCCTGGCCTGGACCTTTGTCCTGAGTTTTCCCCTCATGGTGGTCATCCAGGAGGTTGCGGCCCTGATCGGCCGTGTGACCGGCGCCGGGATCGCGCGCAACCTTCGTCGCCATTATCCCAGGCCGCTGCTCTGGGGCGTCGTGGCGCTGCTGCTGGTCGCCAATATCGTCAATCTTGGCGCGGACCTGGGTGCCATGGGGGCGGCGCTGGGCTTGCTGCTGGGCGGCAGCGGGGCGCTTTACACCCTGATGTTCGGCGTCATTTGTGTGGTGATCGAGGTCGCCCTGAACTACGCCCGCTACGCCGCCCTGCTGAAATGGACGACCCTGTCGCTGTTCTCGTACTTCGCCGTCGTGATGGTCGCAGACGTGCCCTGGGGCCGCGCCCTGACGGCGCTGGTGGTTCCGGAACTTCAGTGGACGCCGGCCTATGCCACGGCGGTGGTGGCGATCCTGGGTACCACGATCAGCCCCTATCTGTTTTTCTGGC
>JANNFM010000462.1:0-1830 GCA_031379795.1 Alphaproteobacteria bacterium | reverse complement strand
CCACTCCATGCAGCTGAAACACAGACTTCGACGTGTCGACAAAAACTCGGCTAACATCTTCCACGGACGGTCTCCTTGATTGAGATTGCAACAACCTCACTCTGGCACATAGATGCCGTCGGGGGCCGTCCACCCCATCAGAGCGAATGACGAAGAGGCGGGCGCGACATGCGCGGCGATCTTCCATACCTCCGCTGAGCGCTACGATCTGGGTCCCGTCATTCGCCGGGATGAGCGGTTGTTTGGTTCAAGGGGTAAGTGCGTTAGCGACCGCAACTGCCGTGGGGACGCTATCGCAGGCCGAAGAAGGCCAGGACCACCAGCACCACGACCACCAGGCCCACAATATAGATGATATTGTTCATCGGTTTGCTCTCCAGTGGATGCGTCCACGGAATGCCAACTTCGCAAACTGCAGCCCCGTTCCCAAACTCTATGCGGGCCGCCAGCCCAGCAGGCTGAGCATGACCGCGAAGCCGACGACATAGGCCACAGGCACATGCCACCCCTGCCGCAGCCAGGCCACCACCGAACGACCCTCGGGGTAGAGATTGGTCAGGGCCACGCCTGCGGATGATCCGAACCAGGTCATCGAGCCGCCGAACCCGACGGCATAGGCCAGCAGCCCCCAGTCGTAGCCACCCTGTTCCAGCGCCAGTGCGGTCAGCGGAATATTGTCGAACACCGAGGAGACGACCCCCAGGCCAAAGGTCGTCTGCCAAGTCGGGTCGGGCAGGGCGTTGACCGGCATCAGGGATGCGGCCGCCACCAAGGCCACCAGAAACAGCGCGCCCTTCAGCGACGACCGCGCGATCGACCAGTCTGGCTGGGCAATCAGCGAGGTCGCCAAAAGGGCCGCCCAGACCGCCAGCCCCAGCCAGGGCGCCGCCGCCTCGCCGGGTGACAACAGATTGGCCGAGATGTTGGCCGCGACGGCGGCGACCAGAACGACGCCCACGATCACGACGCGCCGCCACTGGACCGGATGGCCGGGCTCATCGTCTTTCTGGATCGGCTGGTAGCGTTGCTGCGCCAGGGCCCCGAACACGCCGAACACCGCAAATGCCGCCAGTGACGCCACGTAGGCCGGCAGCACCGCTAGCGGCGAGACGCCCTTCAGCCACATGATGGTGGTGGTGGTGTCGCCGATCACGCTGCCCGCGCCGCCGGCGTTGGCGGCCGCCACGATCGAGGCCAGAAACCCGACGCTGACCCGGCCCTTGTAGAGGTGGCGCGCCATCACCCCGCCGATAATGGCGGCGGCGATATTGTCGAGGAACGCCGACATCACGAACACGATGGCCAGCATGGCCAGGCCGCCCAGCCAGCTGTCAGGCAGCACGCCGGGCATATGATCGGGCAGGCCGGATTGCTCGAACTGGTTGGAGAGCAGGCCGAACCCGACCAGCAGCAGCAGGATGTTGGTCAGGATCACCCATTCGTGCAGGGCGTGCTGGCCGAGCGCGGCAAGACCCTGGCCGGTGGGAAACGCAGCCCAGACGCCCTGATAGATCAGGATCGCGCCCAGGCCGATCAGCGCCACCTCCAGGGTGCGATGATGGAACACGGCCACGCCCAGCAGGGTCGCGCCGAACAGGTAGAATTCCAGCGGCGCGCCGAGCAGGGTCATGACGAAACTCCAGAAACTGTCAGCGCCTCAACGAACAGGTTCGTGGCTTCCCCCTCTGGGGTAGGGGAATCGCATGTGTGAACAGTTTGGGTGGTTGTATTTGAAGGTGTGATGGATTCTGAGGAATCTCCCTGTTGGAGGAGGTTCGGATGCTGATCCTGGAGGTGCTGGACGAAGTTCCAGACCCGCGCCGATACAAT
>JANNFM010000461.1:0-5110 GCA_031379795.1 Alphaproteobacteria bacterium | reverse complement strand
CCACTCCATGCAGCTGAAACACAGACTTCGACGTGTCGACAAAAACTCGGCTAATATCTTCCACGGACGGTCTCCTTGATTGAGATTGCAACAACCTCACTCTGGCACATAGATGCCGTCGGGGGCCGTCCACCCCATCAGAGCGGTGCGCTGGGCTCCTGGGTCCCGGATCTCCCGCCCGCCTTCGCGGGCGTCCGTCCGGGATGACGGATATTTTTTTGGATGGGTTGTTCTGAGTTTTTCACCGCCCGTCTGACGCTCTCGCACTTGGGGGCGACGCGGATTATAGCTGGTGCGTCGGTCGAGGTTGGCCGCGAGGTGAGGTTTCCGATGGCCCGTGACAGGCTGCAGACGCTAGGCGCCATGATCGATCAGGGGGTGATCCCGGTCTTTCACCATCCGGACCCGCAGGTCTGTATCCAGGTGATCCAGGCCTGCGCCGATGGCGGGGCCCGCTGCATCGAGTTCACCAACCGCGGTGACTTCGCCAGTTCGACCTTCCTTGAGGTCTGTCGCCATTTCGTCGTGGCCGACCCCGGCGTGATCATGGGTGTGGGCTCCATCGTCGATGCGCCGACGGCGGCGCTGTACATTGCCAACGGGGCGAACTTCGTGGTGGGGCCGATGCTGAACGCCGAGGTGGCCTCGCTCTGCAATCGCCGCATGATCCCCTACAGCCCCGGCTGCGGCACTGCGACCGAGATCGGCGCGGCTCAGGAACTGGGCGTGGAGATCGTCAAGATGTTCCCCGGTGGATCGGTCGGAGGCCCCGATTTCGTGAAAGCCGTGCTGGGACCGATGCCCTGGACCAAGATCATGCCCACCGGCGGGGTCGAACCGGACGAGGCGTCGCTCACGGCCTGGTTCGGCGCGGGGATCGTGGCCTGCGGCATGGGCTCCGGGCTGATCACCAAGGCGTTGCTGGACGCCGGGGACTACGCCGGGATCGCGGCGCGCGTGCGCGATACTGTCCAGTTGATCAAGCGCATCCGGGGGAATTGATGCAGATGAGACCGCGATTGCTGCTGGGTCTGGTGTTCGCGGTCTGGGCCAGCGCTGCGACCGCCGAGGACCTGACCACCAAGATGATCATGGCGCTGGACGTCAATCCCGGCGCGGTGGCGTTCTGGGCCGGCGGCAATGATCCGGCCGAGAGCGAGAGCACCTTCGCGACGGAGGCGCGCTGGGTCGCAGCCGTCAGGGGCGCGCAAGCTATGCAGGCCAAGGGCAAGCTGCTCCAGACCGCCGGTATCGCCCGGGAGGGACCGTGGTCCACCTTTGCCGAAATGATGATTCAGGTCAGCGCCGAAGGCGAGGTGGCCGCCCGCGCCCGGGATTCCGAAAAGGCATTCGAGGTCGGCGGGCGGCTCTATGATGCCTGCAACGGTTGTCACAAGGCGTATGTGCCGCGCGTCGCGTCGAACTGAACGATGCGCCATACCTCTGCCGTGATGCCACGCGATTGGACCTTCATGCGCTGGCTCACCCTTCCCCTTCTGGCCCTCATTCCCGCCGCTGCGGCCCACGCGGACCCGGCGCAGGATGCGCGGTCGGCGACGGCGGCCTGTCTGTCCGCTGTAATAGACGGGGCGCCGGTCGGTGACATCCACGACGGCGCCATCTCGATCCGGCGCGGCAAGGAGCCCGTCAGTTGCACCGTCACGGTTGCAGACGGCGAACCTGTCGTGGTGCGAGACGCCGTGATGACGGCGATCACGCGCAGACCCGAACTGTTCCGACCCACCCACACCCGCTGGGACCCGCAAGGCTTTGCGTCGCGTGAGGCGTTCTGCAACCTGTCCCTGCGGCGAAACCTGAACGTGGTGGTGTCGACGGGAAAGCCGGGCCTGCAGCCGGTGCTGGTGTCGACGGTCTTCGAGGGCCCCAAGCGGGACGCTCGCTGTGACCGCGACCAGGGCATCCAGACCCTGACCGACAAGGTCCCGGCCAGCGAGACGTCGGTTCCGCCAGTTCAGGAAGTCGTACCCAGGCCCGCCAAGCCGAAGAGGCGGCTGATCCCGCGCCTGCCCTGGCCCGGACGTCACAAGGGCGAGTGACTGGACTATCCGCAGGCCCCGGCGTCCCCCAAGATGGTCGGCGATGCCGTTGGGGGAGAACAGACTCATGGACAGGCTCTTCGATCATCCCTGGAACCTGATCCGGGTTGACCGTCGCGAGGACATTGTCGAGGTGACGATGACCCGGACCGAAGCGCTCAATGCGCTCAGCAGTGAATTGATGGAAGAACTGACCGAGGCGGCCCGCCTGCTGAGGTTGCGCACCGATGTTCGCGCTGTGATCCTGACGGGCACGGACAGGTTCTTTTCCGCCGGGGCTGACCTGTCGAACCGTGACGTTCATGTGGCGCGGCCGCCATTGCTGGAGTCGCGGCGCGCGGTCATGGCGGGCCCGGACCTTTGCCGGGCCTGGGAGGAGATCGAAGCGGTCACCATTGCGGCGATCGAAGGCTATTGCATCGGGGGCGGCGCGGCCCTGGTCGTCGCCTGTGATTTCCGGGTGATGGGCGAGGGCGCTTACCTGCGCCTGCCGGAAGTGCCGCTGGGCATGAACATGAGCTGGCGCAGCATTCCCCGCATCGTGGCTCTGGTTGGCCCTTCTCGCGCCAAACAGTTTGTGATGTTCGGCGAACCGGTCGACGCGCAGACGTGCCTCGACTGGGGCATGGCCGACGAACGGGTCGCGCAGGGCGGGGCCCTGGAGGCGGCCCGCAGGTGGGCGGCCAAGGTCGCGGCGCTGCCGCCGATTCCGATCCGAATGACCAAGGAGTCGGTCAATGCCGTGACCGCTGCGACGGCGCACGCCTCAAGCTTTATGGACCGCGATCAGTATCTGCTGGCCACCGGCAGCGAGGATTTCCGCGAAGGCGTCCGGGCGTTCCGCGAGAAACGCCCGGGGAAGTTCAAGGGCGCCTAGATCACGTCGAGATTGGATTGAACCAATCCAATCTCGAAAAACGTGATCGCCATTTTGTGTGTAGAGCGGGTTGCGGGCGGAAAACCGGTTCCCACTTTTCCTCAACCCGCTCTAGGCTGTCAGCATGCGCCTGCGGCGGATCATGGTGCCGGCGCTGGCGAAACCCAGGATCAGCATGGCCCAGGTGGAGGGTTCCGGAACGGCCGTGTCAAAGGCGAAGTTATCGGCATAAACACTTGAACCGCCGAAGCCACCGTACGAACCGAACGTCGCATATTTGATGCCCGCAAACTGCACAGACAGGGTCTTGTAGGTAGGCTGGAACTGCGTGATCCCCAGGATGACGCCGGTGAGAAACTGGTCATTGGCGTCATAGACGTTCAGGAACAGCGTTTCGTCGTCGCCCTCCCCGTAGAGTGCGCTGGGGTAGTCCCCGAGATCAACACTCACGCGACCGACAGCGCTGTCGAAGTCCGCGCGCATGGGATCGAATGTTCCATAGCCCGGCTCGTCGTTGACATAGGCCTCGGTGTAACGCCCGAGCAGATTGCCCGAAGCGTTCGGACCCGTCAGCAGGTTGACGTTGCCGCCCGGATTTCCCGACGTGAAGGTGACACCCGATGCGCTGTAGGACGCGATGGCCGATGCCGGGGCGACGTCGAAATCGATGACAGTGGGTGCGGCCAGCGCAGCGCCCGGCGCGGCGAGTGCCAGCGCGACGAGTGCGGCCGCGCTCAGGGTACGAGGTGATGGAATAGGCATTGGCGATCTCCCGTTCGATGCGTCTGAACGA
This sequence comes from Alphaproteobacteria bacterium, assembly GCA_031379795.1. Classification (GTDB taxonomy): domain Bacteria; phylum Pseudomonadota; class Alphaproteobacteria; order Caulobacterales; family Caulobacteraceae; genus Phenylobacterium. Next base: position 1,383 of record JANNFM010000461.1, on the reverse strand, counting down.
TGCCGGGAACCACGCCCGCACCATCCCAAGGTCGGCAGGAGTATCGTCTCGTCTGCGCGCGGCGACAGGCGCGGCGGCGGGCGAGTTGATGCGAGTTGTTGCAAACTCGCGCGTAGGGCGAATTTCAGGTCGAGGGACTATTTGGCGGTGGCCTGCGCGGCCTCTCGGTCCTTCTGCCGCCCGCCGGCCAGGATCCCGGTCAGGGCGTAGTTTCCCTCGTGGCAGGCGAACTCGTATATGCGGGCCTGGGTCGCGTGGAACAGCAGTTCACCGCGCCAGGCCTGTGTGTAGGGGCCAGGATCATCGACGACGTAGCTGTAGAGGATCTCGTCGCGGCTGAGGCGCTGGAAGCGTTCCGTGATCTTTGCGGCAGCGGTCAGGCGAACCCAGTCGCCAGAGTTCCAGCGCCAGGCGTCGGTCGGATTGAGGTTGGTGGTTTCGACGACAAGGACGTCGCCCTCCCACCAACCGACGGGATCGCCCATCCAGGGGCGGATTGCGGGGTGCAGGTGTTGGCGGCTTCCCAACCGGACAATCCGTGCCTCGTGGTTCATTTCACTGACCAGCACCACATGGTCGCGCGTCTGGATGATCTGATAGTGGTCGTTGCTCATGATCGGCGGGGCGACACCGCCGCCACCGCCCAGCAGGCAGCGTTCATCGAACGGGCGGGCCTCGGGATCGTTGAAGATATCCTCGTCTTTCAGGGCTTTCTCGGCTTCCGCCCGAGCCGCTTCCGTATAGGGCAAGCGTCCGTCGGCTGGGTCCACGATCTGGGAACTGCGAATTTCGCCGCGAATGCGATCCAGACCCCTCGGACGCTCGAGGTCGGCATCGTCGGTCACCTTGTCGTCGGGCGGGGCGGGGGTGTCGGGTGACACCGGGGCCAGGACCTTGGCGTAGCGGCCATACCCCTTCGCCTCGAAGGCCGCCGCTTCCTCCGGCGTGGCCACCAGCGCCTTGAACTCCTTTGGCCGTTGCAGGCGGGTCATGGAGCGCTTGTCCCAGACGCCCTGGAGATCAGGCGCACCGTAGGCGGTCCTCGGGGGCTTGTAGGTCTGGGCGTGGGTCGGCACCCCGAGGACAAGGGCAAGGGCCAGCGCGGCACAGCGGATCAGCATCGCCCTCGAGGCTGTCAGCGCCTCGCTGGATGAACGCCTGGCTTCCCCCTCAGGGGGAAAACGGCCCGACGCGCAAGGCGCGAGCGGCCGATGGGGGGAGTTGCCCTGCCGAGGCCTGTTCGAGCGCTGACCTCGCGCGCCGCTTCTGAAATTCAACACTTCCCCCTTCGGCGACTGGCCCCTGCGGGGCTTCGCGCCGCTTCCCCCCCCCCAAGGGGGAAACCGCTGCGCTTGCGAATCCTTGACGGCTTCTAGGCGTTAC
>JANNFM010000393.1:0-14665 GCA_031379795.1 Alphaproteobacteria bacterium | reverse complement strand
GCCGCAGCGGCGGTGTCCGGAAGCGTCGGCGCTTATGGGTCCCGGACTTCGCCAAGCGGCGAAACCGGGATGACAAACTGTGGGTGGACGGTGCCTGTCAGCAAAAACCGGAGCGGCCCACGCCTCCCCGGCGCACTTCCGTGTCTTCCGTGTTTTCCGTGGCCAATCCTTACACCACCCCGCCCGCCCACGCCCGGCTAGATCGCCTTCTCCAGCATCTCGAAGAACAGGTCGTCCCGCATCGGCGTTCCGAACCGCGGGTCGCCATAGGGGAAGGTGCTGGTCTCGCCGGTCAGGATATAGCCCCGTCGCTGATACCAGGCGATCAGCTCTTCGCGCTGGTGGATCACCGACATGCGAATCCGGTGCGCGCCGTGCGCGCCGGCATAATCTTCGGCGGCGGCCAGCAGCACGCGTCCCAGTCCGCCGTCCTGGCGATCCGGGTTGACGGTCAGCATCGCCAGATACCAGACGCCGGTCTCGGATGAATCCAGCCGCACATGACCCACATACTCCCCGGCCTCATCGCGACCGATGAGCAGGGTTGCGCCCGGCAGGCCGAGATCATCGCGCAGCAGGGCTTCATCAATCCTCTGCCCGCCGACGAGCGACTCCACCTTCCAGCCTGTCTGCCCGCTGGCCTGCCGGTAGGCGCGATTGGTCAGGGCGATGATCGCCGGATAGTCCGCCTCCGTGGCGGGAAAGAGCTGGATCATGGGTTCGTCTCCGGGGCGCCGACGCCGATCTCGGAGAGGATCAGCGGCATGGCGTGAAACAGGCAGGAGTAGTGCGAGAGCCCTTCCGAAATCGTCAGGCGTGAAGCCGTTGGGAGGCTGTCCCTGAGCATGTGCGCCATCGCCGCGGGCGCCCAGGTGTCGGCGGCTCCGTGCCAGATCGACGTGTCGGCGGCAATCTCGGCCAGGCGATCACGCCAGGGTTGGACATAGGCCGTCAGGTCGCGGACATAGCCCGTCGCACCGTCCTCCAGCGACAGCCGCAGAACGTCGCGGATTTCCCGCCGGAAGGACGTGTCCGACGCCAGGTCCCGGTCTGCGCCTGCCGCCCCGGCAAACAGCATCCGGAACATCAGGCCGGGCGCCCACTGCGCCATCCACGCCTGCAGTCGCGTCAACCGCTTCAGTGCGACCGGCCCGCGCATCGCCGCGCCGAACACCGCCTTGCCCGCCATCTGGCGCAGGACGTCGCCGCCATCCAGCGGCGCGGCGGGCGAAATCAGATGCAGGCCCTGGACCGGGACCTTGAGGTGGATCGCCGTGCGGATCGCCACAAAGGCGCCCAGTGAAAATCCGATGAGGTGAACCGGCGCCCCATCGGTGATCGCCTCCACCTCTGTAGCCAACGCCTCGAAGTAGGGCTCGCCGATCAGGTCCGGGCTGACCAGCTGCCGGTCCAGCGCGACCAGCCGGACGCCCGCCTCACGGGCGGCAGGTTCAAAGCGCGCGCACTCCAGCGGCGCACCGGGTACGCCGTGGAAATAGAGGGCGACAGGCCGGGCCGCCGCGCCGCCTTTATTCTGCGCCGAGGGACTCAACGCTGTGATCAGGCCGGCACCTTGGCAGTCGGCAGGACATAGTCCTTCATCCGTTCGCGGATCAGCTTCTTGTCGATCTTGCCGGTGGCGCCCAGCGGGATGTCATCGACGAAGACCACGTCGTCGGGTGTCCACCACTTGGCGATCTTGCCTTCCAGGAAGGCCAGGAATTCCTCCTTGGTCGAAAGCTCGCCGGGCTTCAGCTGCACGAGCAACAGGGGCCGCTCGTCCCACTTCGGGTGATAGGCGCCGATCACCGCGGCGTTGGCGGCCTTGTCGTGGCCCACGGCGATGTTCTCGATCTCGATGGTGGAGATCCACTCGCCGCCCGACTTGATCACGTCCTTGGCGCGGTCGGTGATCTGCATGTAGCCCTGCTCGTCGATGGTCGCGACGTCGCCGGTGTCGAAGAAGCCCTCGCCGTCCAGGATCTCGCCGCCGTCGCCCTTGAAGTAGGCGCCGGCCACGGAGGGGCCCTTGACCAGCAGCCGGCCGAAGGTGGTGGCGTCGTGCGGCAGCCGCTCGCCGGCGTCGTCCTCCAGCTTCATCTCGACGCCGAGCGGAGGGCGGCCCTGCTTCAGCTTGTAGCGGAGCTGGTCCTCGTCGCTCATCGCCGCCACCCGTGCGGTCGGCGCCGACAACGTGCCCATCGGCGACATCTCGGTCATGCCCCAGGCGTGGGTCACGTCGACGCCGTGCTCGTCGCGGAAACCGCGCACGATGGCTTCCGGCACCGCCGAGCCGCCGATCACCACCCGCTTCAGCGACGAGAGCTTGCCGCCCGTGGCGCGCAGGTGCTGCAGCAGGCCCAGCCACACCGTCGGCACCGCCGCCGAGAAGGTGACGCCCTCGGTCTCCAGCAGTTCGTGCACCGAGGGTCCGTCCAGCTTGGCGCCCGGCATCACCAGCTTGCAGCCGGCCGCGGCGCAGGAGAACGCGAGGCCCCAGGCGTTGGCGTGGAACATCGGCACCACCGGCAGCACCGTGTCCTTCGCCGACAGCCCCATCACGTCCACGCCCAGGGTCACCAGGGTATGCATGAAGTTGGAGCGGTGCGAGTAGAGCACGCCCTTCGGGTTACCGGTCGTACCGGAGGTGTAGCAGAGGCTGGAGGCGGTATTCTCGTCGAAGCCGCCCCAGTCGAAGTCGGCTCCGCCCTGGTCCACCAGGTCCTCGAAGCAGAGGGCTCCCGGCAGGTCGACGCCCTTCATGCCCTCGCGATCGGTCATGACCACGATGTGTTCCACGCTCGGCATGCTGGCGCGGTTCTCGGCCAGGATCGCCACGAAGCTTAGGTCGGTGAAGATGATCCGGTCTTCGGCGTGGTTCACAATGTAGCAAAGCTGCTCGGCGAAGAGCCGGGGGTTGAGCGTGTGGCAGACCGCGCCCATGCCCATGATCGCGTACCAGACCTCGAGGTGGCGGCCGGTGTTCCAGGCCAGGGTGGCGACCCGGTCGCCGACCTGGATGCCCAGGCCCTCCAGCGCGTTGGACAGGCGCTTGGCCCGGATGTGGGCCTCGGCCCACGTCGTGCGCACGATCGGCCCCTCGACCGAGCGGGTGACGATTTCGCGGTCGCCGTGCCAGGCCTTGGCGTGGTCGAGGATCTTGTCGACCGTCAGCGGCCAATCCTGCATCAGACCGAGCATAGGAAACTTCTCCGGGATCGTGGCGTGGTGTTGTTCGTCACGCTTAGTCAGCAGAAGCGGTTTTCGCAACGCAGCGCTTGACGCAGAGTTGCGATCCAGCCGCTCGCCGCAGCGCTCACGGGCGCCGTGGCGGCGACGTTTGGCCAGGTCATAGGTCCGGCACCTCGGGCCAGCTGTTGACGAAGAACATCGACGGTCGCGTCCGAGGCGTCGCCCTTGCGACCCATCACCCGTTCCTCCAGCACCTCGGCCGGCGCGTCCAGCCAGGCTGGATGGAAAGGAACGCCGATTTCCTGGGCCAACGCTTCGGCGCGGGCTCGCAGCGCAGGATCGATAAAGCTCGCGTCCAGGACGACGGCCCGGCCCGCCCTAAGCAGCGCGCGTGCATTGGCGAACATCTCGTCGTAGGTGCGGGCGTAGGCTGCGGGCGCATAGGAGTCATCGCCGGCAATCTGGGTCGGTGGCACGTTCAGCAGCCGCTTGCGCACTTCGTCCGTCCGCAGGATCACGGCGCCGGGTGACGCGCCCAGTTGCGGGGCGATGGCGCGCGAGAAGCTGGATTTCCCCGAGCCTGAAAAGCCTCCCACGGCTGCCAGCACCGGCGGGGCGGGCGCCAGGTGTTCGATGGCGGCCTCGACATAGGCCCGCGCCATCGCCGGATCACCGCTATGCGCGCAGACGTGGGCACGGACGCCGGCGCGGACCGACAACATCAGAGGCAGGGCGGCCGTCCCTTCCCAGATCTCGGCCGGAAAGCTGCGAGCGGTTTCGTCCAGCCAGGCCGATAGCGCCCGGACGGCGGTATCCTTGCGACCCCGGAAGGCCAGATCCATCAGCAGGAACGCCAGGTCGTACAAGACGTCCAGGTCAGACAGGATGTCGCTGAACTCGATGCAGTCGAACAGGATCGGCTGACCATCCTGCAGCAGGATATTGCCCAGGTGGAGGTCCCCGTGACAGCGGCGCGAGAACCCTTTGGCGGCGCGGTGCGCCAGCAGCGGCGCCTGACGCTCCAGTTCGGCTTCCGTCAACGCGACCATGGTCTCGACTCGAGCCTGATCCAGACCCTCGCAGGTCTCGCGCAGGAGCCGGGCGTTGGAGCCGACCGTATAGGCCATCGCCGTAAGCCCGCCTTCGGGTCGAAGGGACGCGTTCGCGTGATACACGGCAATCGCCCGACCGAGAGATTCTGCAAGGTCTCCGGTCACCCGTTCCGGACAGGCGGCCAGCACCGAGGTATCGTCGAAACGCTTCATCTCCAGAATATGGTCAACGGTGGACCCGGCCCCATCGAGAGCCAGGGAACCGTCGGCTTCGCGCGTGACCCGATGCACGGCGCGATAAATGCCGGGCGCAGCCGACCGGTTGAAGGCCAGTTCCCGATCCAGGGCCCACTGACGCCGCTCGGCGGTGGAAAAGTCCACATAGCCCAGATCGTCGTGCCGCTTCATTTTCAGGGCGCGATCCGGCGCGAGGAACACGTGTGCGCAGGCGGTGTCGATGGTCCGCTCGCTGAGCGGGGACAGCCAGGCCACGATCTCGATTTCGAGCGGGCTTTTCAAGGAAACAGCCGACGGGTGCTCCAGCCACCGGCGGCGCGTTCGAACTGCAATCGCTCATGCAGGCGGAACGGGCGGTCGCGCCAGAACTCAATGGTCTCCGGCGCCAGCCGGAACCCCGACCAGTGCGGTGGCCGGGTCACCTTGCCGAGGCCAAACCGCAGGCCAACTGCGGCGATCCGCTTTTCCAGCGCCAGCCTGTCGGGCAGGGTGCGCGATTGCTCCGAGGCCCAGGCCCCGATCTGGGCCGGCCGCGCCCGGGTGGCGAAATAGGCGTCGGCCTCCTCGGCGCTGACCGGTGAGACAGTGCCGCGCAGCCGCACCTGACGGCGCAGCGACTTCCAGTGGAACATCAAAGCGGCCTTGGGATTGGTTGCCAGTTCGCGACCCTTGGCGCTGTCCAGATTGGTGAAGAACACGAAGCCGTCGGCGTCGAACCCTTTCAGAAGCACCATCCGGACATCCGGCAGACCGGTCTCGTCAACGGTGGCCAGCGACATGGCGTTGGGGTCGTTGGGTTCCTTGGCGCGAGCCTCGGTAAACCACTCGCCGAACAGGGCGAACGGATCGGTCTCGCTCAGCAGGGGCAAGGGCTCGGCGGCGGTGACCTGACGGACATAGTCGTCCTCGGTCGGCGATGCGGGGATGAGGGTCTGGTCGGTCACGCCTTCAACATAACCCGAGGCCGGGGCCAGTTGCGAGGCTTAACGGTGCGTTGACAGCCTTCAGCTTAGCGTCCCGGCTCATGAGTGGGGCGGCATCTGACCTGACCTTGAAAATGGCGCGCGAGGTGCTGGGCGTTAGCTCGGCCTCGACGCCCACCGAGGTGCGCCGCGCGTTTCGTCTGGCGGCCAAACGCGCCCACCCGGACACCGGTGGCGACGAACACGCGTTCCGGCAGATCGTCGACGCCTACAATCGCCTGCAGGATCCGCTGGATGAGCGCCTGGTCCAGACCCCGGCGCGGCGGCGTCCGGCCTCCGCCCCGGAGCTGGAAATCTCGCCACTGGTGGCCATGCAAGGCGGCGAGGTCGATCACCGGATGCCGGACGGCCGACTGATCCGGATCGACCTGCCGGCAGGGCTGCGCCCGGGTGACAAACTCAGGGCCGGGGGCAGTGAACTCTGTGTCTACGTCCGCACCCAGGACGGGGTGCTGGTGCGCGGCGACGACGTCTGGATGAGCGTCAAGGTCTCGCCGGGCGTCTCGAAGAAGGGCGGGCGCGTGACGTTTGATACGCCTTTCGGCCGCCGCACTGTCTGGATTGACCGCAAGGCGGCCGAACGGGGCCTGGTGCGGCTGGAAGGCCAGGGCTTGCCCCCGCGCGGCCATCGCAATGCTGGTCACCTGTTCCTGCGGCTGGCCGCGAGCCCCGGTGTGGCTGATAGCGCGACGCTGGCGCTGCTGCGCCGGTTTGCCGCTGCCTGGGCTGCGTAGAGCGCGACAGCTTCGAGGGATACCGGTTGAAGCGTTCGTCGCGCTCCAAAACAAGAAGGTTCCGGCAGGGGTTTGGACCTTGGCGCGGTTCGGCTAGAGAAGCCCGGTCATGAGCCACAACACCTTCGGCCATCTTTTCCGCGTGACGACCTGGGGCGAGAGCCATGGGCCGGCGCTGGGCTGCGTGGTCGATGGGTGCCCGCCCGGGATTGCCCTGACCGAGGCCGACATACAGCCTTGGCTGGACAAGCGCAGACCGGGTCAGGGCAAGTTCGTCACCCAGCGGCAGGAGCCGGATACGGTCCGCATCCTGTCGGGCGTATTCGAGGATGAGCGCACCGGGGGTCAGGTGACCACGGGGACGCCGATCTCGATGATTATCGACAATGTTGACCAGCGCAGCCGCGACTACTCCGAGATCGCCACCGCGTTCCGGCCCGGACACGCCGATTATGCCTACTTCGCCAAGTACGGCGTGCGCGACTATCGCGGTGGCGGTCGGCAATCGGCGCGGGAAACCGCGGCGCGGGTCGCAGCGGGCGCCATAGCTCGCAAGATCCTGACCGGGGTGACCATCCGCGGTGCGGTGGTGCAGATCGGGCCGCACGCGGTGGATCCGGAACGCATCGACTTCGCCAGCACCGGTGACAATGAATTCTGGGCCCCGGACCCGACCATCGTGCCGGTCTGGACCGAGCATCTCGAGAAGATCCGCAAGGCCGGTTCCTCGACAGGGGCCATCGTGGCGGTTGAGGCCACGGGCGTCTCCGCCGGCTGGGGTGCGCCGATCTATGGGAAACTGGACGCCGAACTGGCGGCGGCCATGATGTCTATCAATGCCGCCAAGGGTGTCGAGATCGGCGCCGGATTTGCGTCCGCCGCGCTGACCGGCGAGGACAACGCCGACGAGATGCGAATGGGCAATGATGGGCCGATGTTCCTGTCGAACCATGCCGGAGGCGTGCTGGGCGGAATTTCGACGGGCGCGCCGGTGACCGCACGCGTGGCGTTCAAGCCGACATCCTCGATCCTCAGCCCCCGCGGCAGCATCAACGAGGCAGGCGAGGAGATCGAGCTGCGCACCAAGGGCCGCCACGACCCCTGCGTCGGCATTCGCGGCGTGCCGGTGGTTGAGGCCATGATGGCCTGTGTGTTGGCCGATGCATGGTTGCGACACAGAGCCCAGACAGGCGGACGCACTTTTGTTGCGAGTTTGCAACCTGACGTTTGATTGTCAGGCAAGGGACAACTTTTTCGGGCATAAGCCGCTGACCTGTAACAGGTATTTTCAAATATCTGCGATATCGCATTGACCGCACAACACGGCGCATCTTAGGCAGTTCCAGCAGATTGTGGCACGGGTGTGCGGCGGATCGGCTCATTTGTCCCGATCATCTGAAGAGCGAGTTGCGTGCGCTACGACCTCCTGAAAATCCTGTTGGTAGACGACAATCAGCATATGCGGCGGCTACTGGCCGAAATTTTGCGCGCGGTCGGGGTCAGCAGTATTCGTGAGGCCGGCGATGGCAGCGAAGGCCTGCAGATGATGCGGAAATTTGAGATCGATCTGGTCATGACCGATCTGTCGATGCGTCCGATGGACGGGGTCGAGTTTGTTCGGCTGCTGCGAAACTCACCGGACAGTCCGAACCCGATGGCGCCTGTGGTGATGGTCACCGGCCATTCGACCATGACGCGGGTGAACGAGGCTCGAAACGCCGGTGTCAGCGAATTCCTGACCAAACCCCTGACCGCCAAGGGGGTCCTTGAGCGACTGCATCAGGCGATCGAGCACCCCAGACCGTTTGTCCGGTGTCCGGGGTACTTTGGTCCGGACCGCAGGCGACGCGTGGATCCGGCCTACGCGGGTCCGCGTCGTCGCGCGGAAGAGGACGAGCGGCTTGCGATTTAGCGCGCCGGTTGCCGTCGAAGCCCTCTATCCCGCCAACCGATACGCACTGTCGGGCCCCGCGTCGCCGACGGCTTCGATCTTGCCCTCGCCGCTCAGATAGAGGATGGCCGCCAGCATCGAGCGGGCCGCCGCCGGGTGCAGCCGCGCATCCACGTCGGCATAGAGCCGCGGCACCAGGTCGCGGATGCGACCGGGGCCGGCTTCCAGCGCGCGCAGGATCTGGTTGGCGCGCTCATGCCGATGCGCCGTGTAGGCGGAGATGAAGGCGTCGACCTCGCGGATCGGCGGGCCGTGGGTGGGCCACAGCGTCGAGAAATGGCGTGCCTCGATCGTGGCCAGACTGGCCAGATAGTCGCCCATGTCACCGTCCGGTGGGGTGATCACCGTGGTCGACCAACCCATGATGTGATCGCCGGAGAACAGGCAGTTTTCCTCCGCCAGCGCAAAACAGATGTGGTTGGACGTGTGGCCGGGCGTAGGAATGGCCTGCATGGTCCAGCCGGGGCCAGACACCTCACCGCCGCCGCAGAGGCTCACATCCGGGTGAAAGTCGAGGTCGTGTCCGGCCTCCATCTTCACCGCACCATCGTCTTGCTCCTCGTGGCCCGCTACCGCACAGCCATAAATAGTGGCCCCCGTCGCGGCCTTCAGGGCGCCCGCCAGCGGTGAGTGATCCGAATGATGATGGGTGATCAGGATGTGGGTGACGCGCTCGCCCGCCACGGCCGCCAGGATCGCTTCAAGATGCGCCGGATCATCCGGGCCGGGGTCGATCACCGCCACCTCGCCCTGGCCCACGATATAGGTACCAGTGCCCTTGAACGTGAAGGGTCCCGGATTGTTGGCCGTCACCCGTCGGATCAGGGGTGAGACCCGATCACAGCGGCCATAGACGACGTCGATGTCGCGAACATAAGGGATCATCCCAGAACTCCCGACAGATCGTAGCCGGCCTGTTTTCCGAGGCTGACCAGCTCGCTCCGGTCCATGGCCCCGGATGTGGCCTGACAGATGGACCAGGTGACGATCGAGCGGGTGCCTGATCGACAGAAAGCCAACACCGGCGTGTCGGCGTCCTGCAGGATCAACTGGGTAGCCTCCACCTGTTCCGGGGTCGGGCTGCCCCGCACGGGGATGTGGTAAAACGGAAGCCCTGCGTCGGCAGCGGCAGTGGCGATCTCGCGCGCGGTGGGCTGGCCAGGGTCTTCGCCGTCGGGCCGGTTACTGATCAGGGTCCTGAACCCCAGCCTGGCCGCCTCCGCCACATCGGCCACCGAGATCTGGGGGGCCACGGAGAGGTCGTCGGTGACGCGTCGAAAGTCGCTCATATGAAAATCTCGGGCTCTTCTTCTCAGGAGGTTCGTTGACATCATCGGGGGTGGGTGAAAGTTTCGCAACGCTTGGCCATACTCAGGTCCGACCAAAGAGGCGTTTTCGCGTTCATGTATCGCCCTTTTCACCGGTCGTTCGTCTCAATCCCTATTCTGCTCGCCAGCTTAGCCCTCATGGTTCAGGGATGCGCGCCGGCCAAAACCGCTGCCAACGACTGCCCGGCGGGCAAGGTCTGCCTGCGGGCAGGGAACGGCGTCGAGGTGATCTCGCTGGATCCGCACAAGGTATCGGGCACCGGCGACCATCGGGTGCTGCTGGACAGCATGGTCGGCCTGACCATGGCCGATGCAAGGGACGAGGTTGTTCCTGGCGTCGCCGAGCGGTGGGAGACCAGCGCCGACGGTCTGACCTGGACCTTCTATCTGCGCGGGGCTGAATGGTCTGACGGCGTGCCCGTCACGGCGGATGACTTCGTATTCTCGCTCCGCCGCATCCTGAAGCCGGAGACCGCGGCGGAATATGCGTCGCTGCTCTATCCCATCCTGGGCGCCCAGGCGGTCAACGAGGGCAAGGCCGCGCCGGAGACACTGGGCGTGCGTGCGGTATCGCCGCGGGTGCTGGAAATCCGGCTTGAGCACCCCGCGCCCTACCTGCTGCAATTGGCCAAGCACCAGACCATGTATCCGGTGCCGAGGCACGTCGTCGAAAAGTACGGCTCCGCCTGGTCGAAGCCTCAGCACTACGTCTCCAACGGCCCCTACACGATCGTCAGCTGGAAGCTGGGCGACCGCATAAAGGCGGTAAAGAACCCCCGTTTCTGGGATGCCGGCAAGGTGTGTGTGGACCAGATTTCGTACTACCCCACGACCGACAACATCACCGCTGAACGCCAGGTCCGGCGCGGCGAACTCGACATGAACGCCGATATCCAGTCCAACCGCATCGCCCTGCTGCGGGAGAAGATGCCGGGCTACGTCCGGACCCACACCTACCTGGGCGTCTCGTATCTGACCTACAACAACAACGTCGTGGCCCTGCGCGATGTCCGGGTCCGGCGGGCGCTGTCGATGGCCATTGACCGGGAGTTCATCACCAGGAAGCTGATGCGGGGCGGTCAACAGCCCGCCTATACTTTCATACCGCCGGGCGTGGCCAACTATCAGGCGGTGACGCTGCCGGAATGGGCCGGCTGGTCGTTTGCCCGACGTCAGGCAGAGGCGCGTCGGCTGCTGGCTGAAGCCGGTTACGGACCCGGGCGTCCCCTGAAGATCGAGATCAAGCACCGGAACTCGGCCGACCCCAGCCTGATCATGCCGGCGATCCAGGCCGACTGGAAAGAGGTGGGCGTCGAGGCCCGGCTGGCCCAGAACGAACCCCAGATTGCCTATGCCGCCTATCGCGCCCGGGACTTCCAGGTGGCCGACGCGGCCTGGGTCGCCGACTACAACGACCCGATGACGTTCCTCTATCTGATGAATTCCACCACAGGCGCGCAGAACTATGGTGACTACAAGAATCCCGCCTATGACAGCCTTCTCAAGAAGGCTGACAACGAACCTGATGCCGCGGTCCGGGCAGGTCATCTGGCGCAAGCAGAGCGCACGATGCTGGACGATGCCATCGTTGCGCCGGTCTTCTTCTATGTGAACAAGAATCTGGTCAATCCCGGGGTCACCGGCTGGGTGGCCAACCTGGGGGATATCCACCCGACTCAATACCTTTGCCGACAGGGCGCGCGTAAACAGCCGGGCGGCTAATACAATCGCCAGAGATGGCGTTCGTTGACATCGACCGGGGTGGGTGAAAGTTTCACGTGAACCGGCTCCACATCTGACCCGGACAAAAGGCTTTTCCGCCCCCATGCTGCAGTACATTGGCCGGCGTCTTCTGGTCGCGATCCCGACGCTCTTTCTGGTGATCACCGCCGCCTTCTTCATGATGCGTGCGGCGCCAGGCAGCCCGTTCGACATGGACCGCAAGCTCTCGCCCGAGATCGAGGCGAACGTTTTGGCGCAATTCGGCATGAACAAGCCGCTGGGCGAGCAGTATGTCGACTATCTGGCCGGCGTGGTCCGGGGCGATCTCGGCCCATCGCTGAAGTATCGCGACAAGAGCGTGCTCGACATCGTCAAGGAGAACTACCCCGTCTCGCTGCGGCTGGGCTTCTTCGCCATCGCCATCGCCTCTGTGGTGGGCGTCAGCCTGGGGGTGATGGCCGCGCTTCGCCAGAACAAGCTGACCGACAATGTGGTGATGACTGTCGCCATCCTGGGGGTCTGTATCCCGACGTTTGTGACCGCGCCGCTGCTGGTGCTGGGGATTGCGTCCAAGCTGGGCTGGCTGCCGACGGCGGGCTGGAACGACGGGGCGCTGGCCAATATGGTGCTGCCCATCGTGGTGCTGGCCCTGCCCCAGATCGCCATCATATCGCGCCTGACACGGGCGGGTATGATCGAGGTGCTGCATTCCAACTATGTCCGCACCGCGCGCGCCAAGGGCCTGCCGGAGGGGCTGATCGTGCGCAAACATGCGCTGCGTGCCGCGATCCTGCCGCTGGTCAGCTATCTGGGTCCGGCGTGTGCGGGCCTGATCACCGGCTCGCTGGTGGTGGAGCGGATCTTCAACCTGCCGGGCCTGGGCAAGTTCTTCGTCATCAGCGCGCTGCAGCGAGACTATACCGTCGTCATGGGCATGGTGATATTCTACGCGGGCCTGATCCTGGTGCTGAACCTGATCGCCGACCTGCTCTATGCCGTCCTCGATCCCCGGGTGCGCCTCGCATGACCTTCGCCAGCGCACGCGCCGAGACGATCACCAAGGCCCAATCCGTCCAGGGCCGCAGCCTGTGGGAAGACGCCAGGCGTCGCCTGATGCGCAACAAGGCGGCTGTGGCCGGCATATTGACCCTGGCCTTCCTGGTGCTGGCGGCTGTCGTCGGCCCCTGGCTCAGCCCGTTTACCTATGATCAGGTCAACAAGTCCGATGTCTGGCTGCCGCCGCTGGCCAATGGCCACCTGATGGGCTCCGACGCGCTGGGGCGTGATCTGCTGACGCGGTTGTTGATCGGGTTACGGGTCTCGCTGGCCATCGGGTTTGTGGCGACCTTTGTCTCGCTGGTGATCGGTGTCGCCTGGGGGGCTGTGGCCGGCTACGTCGGTGGCAAGCTGGATGAAGTGATGATGCGCTTCGTCGACGTTCTCTATTCCCTGCCGTTCATCTTCTTCGTGATCCTGCTGATGGTCACGTTCGGGTCCAACATCATCCTGATCTTCGTGGCCATCGGCGCCGTCGAATGGCTGACCATGAGCCGGATCGTGCGCGGCCAGACCCTGACGCTGAAGCACAAGGAATTCGTCGAGGCCGCCCGCGCCTCCGGCCTGCATCGCGGCGCGATCATCGCCCGCCATATCGTGCCCAACCTGCTGGGGCCGGTGGTGGTCTATGTGACGCTGACCATCCCCGCCGTGATCCTGGCCGAGAGCTTCCTGAGCTTCCTGGGACTGGGCGTTCAGCCGCCGATGGCCTCGCTGGGCGCCCTGATCGCCGGTGGCGCGTCGGATATGGAGCTGGCGCCCTGGCTGCTGATCTTCCCGTCCATCGTCATGGTCACCACCCTGATGAGCTTCAATTTCATCGGCGACGGTTTGCGCGACGCGATTGATCCGAAGGACCGGTGAGGGGCGAATTCTCTCTATTTCCTCTTGAAAACGTCATAGGCGGGCTTGACCCGCCTACCCAACGGCGCGCTCGGCTTGGATCGGCGGATCAGGTCCGCCGATGACGATCTGAGGGGGAGGTTGACCGCAACCGGAAACGGCGCGCCCAATTCCCCTACTTCGAACGCGTCGCCCGGATGGCGCGCTGTTTGTCGACGTTGACGAAGAAGCTGCCCATCGACGCCTTGCGGATCTCGATGGCCGAGCCCTTCTTGGCGCCGCGCGGCAGCGGCTCGGTGTCGGTCTGCACCCACACCGCGCCGTCCTCCAGTTCCAGCACCCACTTGCCGGCGCTGTTGCGGTAGGCGCCTGACAGGGTGGCGGTGATGCGGTCCAGCGGTTCGGCGGCCTCACCCTTTTCGCCACGGTCGAACAGGCTGAGCGAGGGCAGGCTGAAACCGAAGGCCTGCTTGCGCACCGCCTTCATCTGTTCCTTTTCGACCACGACGATTTCGCCCTTGGCTTCGGCCACGTCGAGGGCGGCGGCGGTGGTGTCATAGCAGGCCAGACGCGCCGCGTTGTCGGACAGCGTTCGGCAATCGATCAATTTCTGTACGATGGCGGCGCGATCACGTCCCTTCGGCTGGGCGCTGGCCTCGCCAGCCCCGAACGCCAACGCCGCCGTCAGGGTCAATCCGATCGCGCGCAGTCTCATGTGATCCGTCCCCGTTGTTACGCCAGAGGCTACTTAAGGTGCGGCGATCATGTGGCGCAATCTGCCACGAATCGAAGCGGGGGCAGCGAACTCGAGATAACCTGTCCCCTAACGCCGTCATCCCGGACGTAGCGTAGCGGAGATCCGGGACCCAGGGGCCCAGCGCGACGCTCTGGGTCCCGGCTCTTCAGCCCGTCTGCGCGGGCTTGCGGCCGGGATGACGGTGATATTCAAGTTCTGATACCCCGAGTTCGTGGCCCTGGACTCGATCCGGCATGGTCACATACATCGCGACGGGCTCGGTTTCTTTGCATTCCGACTGCACCAATTTGTCTCAGGCGCTTCGGTCGCGTACGCGACATTGGATCTTCCTCCCGCACGGCATGTGACAACCAACGGGCAGCAGTTTTTTCCCGAGGATCCTGAGAAGCGCTTGTACCCGACCCATTTCTGTCGCGAATGCGGGCAGGAGTATCACCCCGTGTCGGTGGAGGAAAAAGACGGCCACCCGCAGGTGTTGCCGCGAGAGATCGACGATGTTCCGCCATCATTGGAAGACGACGAAGCTTCAAAATCCAAGTTTGGTTTTCTCGTCATGGACGCGCAGAACGGCGCATTCGATTTCAGCGACCGCGAATCCGACTATCCGGAAGACTGGGTGGAAGAGAGCCCCGCGGGTGAACTTCGTTTGAAGGCCGCCCGCCGAAATCATCGGGCGCAGGAGCTGCGCATTGAACCGACAGGGAAGCTGGGGTCCGGGAGCAAGGGCTGGTTCCTGCCGGGCAAGTTTCGCTTCTGCATATCCTGCAAAACAGTCCACTCTGCGCAGGGCAAGGACAACAACCGGCTAGC
>JANNFM010000341.1:0-2849 GCA_031379795.1 Alphaproteobacteria bacterium | reverse complement strand
CGCCGCCGACGCCACCTTCCGGCCAGTCTTTTCATTCGCCATGTGTGCCCTCCCGTTGGAGACTAGGACAGGCACGTGGTGAAGCTTCCTGGCGACCGCAAGGCCTGTGCTGCTCGCCGTTCGAACGGGAGCGCGCTGTGTGAGAACGGACGACGCAACGGTCTTGGCCGCCTTTGATGCCGTCGGGCTACTCAAGACCCTCCCCGCAGAACTCTTCAGCCCTGCCGACGGCGTCCTACTGACCGCTAGCACCGACCGCTGGCTCGACACCTCGGCTACGCGCTTCGACTGCTGCTTGAGCCAAGCGACCTTGGATGGCGGCAAGGGTTGGCTCACGACCAAGGATTTGGCCTTCGACGTCTGTGAGGCAGTCGATGCCGTGGCCAAGCTGCTCCTGCCAGAACTGTTCGAGGGCTTCGTCATGCTTCTCTCTTAACACAGCCAAAGTTTCGGGCCTTAGCGCAATCTGATGTGCGTCACGGCTCTGCGTAAGTGTGGTCATTGCCACGACGTGTCCGCCGTGCGTTTCGATGTAGCCCTTAAGGTTGGCCAAAGTCCCACCTACGCCAACGTGGTCGTCCACCAACACGTACCGCGCGCCGGGCCGCACCTCCCCTTCGAACGTGGCTGGCGTGACGAGCCGGTTGAACGCCGGGGCGCGAGTGTGCCCGACGGTGTTGCTCTGGACGATTTCACCGGAGCTGACAGGAAGATTCAATTCCCGACCCAAAACCTGCGCCATTGCGTCCGGGATGGCGTTGAACCCGGATGTCTCTTCTGCGGTGATGGGCAAGAGAATAGCTGGCTGTCCGGCCAAGATTTGGCGCAGCGTTTCTGTTCCCGCATCAGTCAACAGATCGATCGCGAGCGTTAGCGCCGCCTCCGCGTCGCCAGACTTCGCCGCACGATACTCGGGGTGGTGATCCCGTAGCGCGGTCTCGGTGTGGACTACCACCGAAGGGAAGGCCGCCGACCAGGGTGTCCGCGGTGGTAGCGATGCGGGCTCAACATCGTTCATCGTTAGCCCACTACGCATTGCAGAGACTTGGCGCTCCGAAGCAGAGCTACCCTGTTAGTGCCCAACGTCAACCGCGCTCCGCAAGCGGGCATTCGGTTGCCTCACGAAAGTCGATGTTAATCCTCTAACCCGTCTGGCTCTTGCCGATGGCGACCGACCGACGACCCTTGTCTGTATCTCAAGGGCCCTCGTGCCTTCGGCATTAGGGCTAAATGATGGATCGCCCGATCATCGCGTAGATCAGTTCAGATCTAACTAGCAGCTTTCCGTCCAGGATAACTTCTAGTTCCCGTGACAGCATACCCAACCCCGACCCAACCGGCCGCGCGCGCCTCAATCCGCCCCGGCCAATCCAACACCCGTCGCGCGCGCCGCCGCAATCAACGCCGGGGGTAATCAGGGGACACAATACTTATATGAAAAGCGGGACACGCATGGAGTGACCCCCAGAAATGAGACAGAGAAAATAGGGACAGCTCTCGAGTAAGGAGAGCAGATGTCGAAAACGGAAGCCCGAAGTTTCAGCCGGGCGTTCAAGCTGGACGCGGTCCGTCGGATGGAGGCGGGCGAGAACATTGCGGCGTTGTCGCGGGAAGTAGAGGTCAAGCGGGAGGTTCTGTACCGCTGGCGAGACGCGTTCCGGCTGGGCGGTGAGGCGGCGCTTCGATTGAAGGGTCGACCGACGAAGGCGGAGGCGGCGGTGATGCGGCTGGCGCGGGGCGTGGCGGGCAAGGCCGACGACCTGGCCGAGGCGCGCTGGCAGATCGATCAACTGCAGAGAAAGGTGGGCCAGCAACAGCTGGACCTGGATTTTTTCAAAGCTGCCTTGCGGCGTATCGAGGCGTCACCCCGGCCGAAGAGCGGGCCTGGCGCGACGGCGTCTTCGCGGACATCCAGGCGATGACGCGCCCGCAAGGCGACGGGCCAGCCACAGCGCGGCTGGTGGACAGGATGTGTGCGTTGGCCGGCGTGAGCCGGGCCTCCTACTACCGCGACTGGGCGAGCACATCGCCCGGTGTTGAGGAGACGGCGCTCCGGGACCGGATCCAGCAGCTGGCGCTGGGCCATCGGTTCTATGGCTACCGGCGGATCACCGAGTTGCTGCGGCGTGAGGGCTGGTGCGTCAACCGCAAGCGGGTGGCGCGGATCCTGCGGGAAGACAACCTGCTGTGCCTCAAGCGCTCGCCGTTCAAGCCTGCGACCACTAACTCCAGGCATGACTGGCGGGTGTGGCCCAATCTGGCCCGGCGGCTGATCCCGATGCAGGTCAACCAGCTGTGGGTGGCTGACATAACCTATGTCCATCTGGACGAGGCCTTCGTCTATCTGGCGGTGATCCTGGACGCCTTCAGCCGCAAGGTGGTGGGCTGGGCGATGGCCGATCATCTGCGCGCGGAGCTGGCGCTGGACGCTCTGGAGATGGCGCTGGCCACGCGCCAAGTCTTCGCCGGGGAGCTGGTCCATCACTCGGACCGGGGCATCCAGTACGCCTGCGGCGACTATATCGCCCGCCTGCAGGCCGCCGACATCCAGCCCTCCATGAGCCGGGCCGGATGTCCCTATGACAACGCCATGGCCGAGAGCTTCATGAAGACGCTCAAGACCGAGGAGGTGGACGGATCATCCTATCGTGATCTGGCCGACGCCACCGCCCGCATCGGCGCCTTCATCGAAGACGTCTACAACGACCAGCGACTCCACTCGGCGCTGGACTACCTCTCACCGGTGGAGTTTGAATCCAACACCCCAAGGGCTGCTGCGCAGCAGCCCTTGGTCTCAATGCAGCCCAGCTGTCCCTAATTTACGTGTCTCACCGATGGGGGTCAGTCCA
>JANNFM010000323.1:0-10201 GCA_031379795.1 Alphaproteobacteria bacterium | reverse complement strand
GTCGGCAATCACCCTGGAGTTGGTGTCCTTGCCCAGATAATTGAGCGTGACCGCGTACATGTCCTCGGAGGCGTCGAGGAAATAGACGCCGCAGTCTTTCAGCTTGGCGAGGTTTACGGGGTCAAAGACAACGGCCCAGCTGTCGATCTTCACACCGGGAAGGCGCTTGGCGACGGCCGCGGCGTTGTAGCCGATGCCGATGGTGCCCTGCATGTAGGGTACGGCGTAAGCGCCGCCCGGATCGAACGCCGCCATGTGGGCGACCGTGTCCGGCGACAGCTTGTCCAGTCCGGGCAATTTCGACTTGTCCAGGGCCTGGATTGCGCCGGCGGTGATGAAGCGGGGCAGGTTGTGGTTGGACGGGACGACGATGTCGTAGCCGGTGCCGCCCTGCAGCATCTTTGTCTCGAGCACCTCGTTGGAATCAAAGGTGTCGTAGGTGACCTTGATGCCGGTCTCTTTGGTGAAGTCCTTCAGCAGGGCGGGGTCGATGTAGTCGGACCAGTTGTAGATCCTGAGCGTGCCGCCGGCTTCGGACTGCGCCTTCTCGGTTGGTTTGGGGCTGCACGCCGCCACCAGGAAGGCCGCGAGAAAGCCTGCCGCTCTGGTCCAACCGTTCATCGCACTGATCCCCCATTTCTTGAGGTCGTTATAGGTCCCCGTCTCGCCACGTTAAGGGAGAATTTCAGTAGAGGGGATCACACCGACTGAGATAGAGGTGGCCTTTGTACACAACGCCCGCGTTGGCGATAGGGAAGGATACTCAGTGTTCAGATTGGTGACAGGCATTGCGGCGTTGACGCTGGCGGCGGGAGCAGCGCTTGCGCAGGCGCCGGCGGCACCCAGCGTGGTTCGCGGCGTGGTGACCGCGATGGATGCAGGTTCGATCACCGTGAAGCCGGCCAAGGGCGCCGTCCAGAAGGTTGGCCTGACACCCAACTGGAGCGTCGCGGTGATGAAGCCGGTCGCGATGGACGCCATCAAGCCGGGTAGCTTTATTGGGACAGCTGAGGTTCCCGGCAAGGACGGCACGGGCAAGTCCCTGGAAGTCCATGTCTTTCCCCCCGGCGTGAAGATGGGCGAAGGTCACTACGGCTGGGACCTGAAAAAGGGTTCGATGATGACCAATGGCACCGTGGGCACCGTGGTGGCCGGCAAGAAGGGCAGCCGCCAGATGGAGGTGTCCTATTCCTACGGCAAGCGCATGATTACGGTCCCCGCAAACGTGCCGATCGTGCAGATCGCCGGAGGAACCCGCGCCATGGTCAAGCCGGGCGTCCCGGTGTTCATGGTCGTGCAGAAGACTGCCGCCGGACAACTGATGGCCGGTTCGGTCTCGGTCGGGGAAAACGGCGCCAAGCCAGCGATGTAGGCTGGCGTCGCGTATGCCTGCAGCGTCCGTCGATTTTGCGGCCTATGCGACCCGCATAGGCTATGTGGGCTCAGGGGAACCTACCGTTGAGACCCTGCGCGCGCTTCATCGCCTGCATCCTGCGGCGATACCGTTCGAGGCGATTGACTGCCTGCTGGATCGCGGCATCAGCCTGGATCCGGCTGCGGTTGATGCAAAGCTGATCCACGGTGGGCGCGGCGGGTACTGTTTCGAGCACAACAGCCTGTTCGCCCGCGTACTGTCGACCCTCGGATTTCAGGTCATCGGCTTGGCGGGACGCGTGCAATGGGGGCTGGATGCAGGCGCCCCGGCCCGACCGCGCACCCATCAGGTCCTGCGGGTTGAACTGGAGGGTGCTTCCTGGCTGGTCGATGTCGGCTTTGGCGGTTGCGTCCTGACGGCGCCGATGCGGATGGCGCCGGGCGAACAATCTACCGATCACGATACCTATCGGCTGACCCCGGTCGAGGGTGGAGTGACATTGGAGGTTCGGCGGGACGCGGGATGGCTGGCTGCCTGGGAACTGTCGTTCGATCCCTGCCAGCCCGCCGACTACGGAATGGCCAACTGGTACACCTCGACGTATCCGACCTCGCACTTTCGCCACGATCTGCTGGCGGCGATTACCAAGGACGCGGCCCGCTACGGCTTGCTGCACAATGTGCTGACGACCCGCCCGCGCGGCGGAATTCCGACGCGGCAGGTTCTGGACGCTGCAGGAATCCGCAGCGCCCTGTTCGACATATTCGGACTGACCCCGGAACCCGCCTGGGATGCCATGATCGCGCGCGCTGCCGCCCGACCGCCAGCCTGATCTGAGCGGCTATTTGGCTGGCAGCATCGCCACGACCGAATTGGACTTGGAGATGTACTTCACGCCCTTCACCCGACCGTCGGTGAATTTGGACCAGTCACCCTTGACCTCGACCGGTGTCAGGGCGGCGGCGCCCGGCGTCGTCGGCTTCTGGGCCACCACGTCGATCTCATAGATGCCGTCCGGCGCCTTGCCGGCATAGACCCTTGGCAGGAACCCGGCCTGCGTCCAGCCGGCACCGGCGGTCATGCCCTTGGCGTTCAGAATGACCCCGCCACCCGGGGCGGCCGCGACCGTGCCCGACTGAATGGATTCGAGTTTTTCCTGCCCGGCATAGAGCGGCGCTTCCCGACCGAAGAATTTTTCCGGCGCCGGGGCTGCGACTTCAGCCGGTTTCTCCCCGCAGGCTGTCAGCGAAAGGCAGGCCAGCACACCGGCCGCCAGAACAGTCTTACGCAACATGCGCATTCTCCCGTTTTCAGGCGGCAATGTTGTCATGGATCGTTGGGCCGCCACCTTGCCCCGAAAGCTAAGTGTGCGCCGATATTGCTGTTTGGCGAGCAAATCTTGCGGCGCGGACTTTGGCGAATACCCTGAGCGGCCTATAAGCCCCGCTTTCCGCACAAACCGTTACGGCTCATGTCCCGCATCCTGATCACCTCGGCTCTGCCTTACATCAACGGGATCAAGCACTTGGGGACCCTGGCGGGCTCGATGTTGCCGGCGGACGTCTATGCCCGGTTCCAGCGGGGCAGGGGCCGCGAGACGCTCTATATCTGCGCCACCGACGAGCACGGCACGCCGACGGAGCTGGCGGCCGCCGAGGCTGGGCTCGATCCAGCGACGTTCTGCGCCCAGGCCCACGCCGTTCAGGACCGACTCGGTCGCGCGTTTGGGCTGTCCTGGGACCATTTCGGGCGTTCATCCTCGCCGCAGAACCACCGTCTGACCCAACAGTTCGCCCAACAGCTTTGGGAGGCCGGGTTCCTGGAAGAGCGGGTCACCCAACAGGTCTACTCCAGCGCCGACAAGCGCTTCCTGCCCGACCGCTATGTGATCGGAACCTGCCCGCACTGTGGCTATGAGGCGGCGCGGGGCGATCAGTGCGAGAACTGCACGCGGGTGCTGGACCCGGCCGACCTGCTTAAGCCCCGCTCGGCGGTGTCGGGGTCGACCGAGATCGAAATCCGACCGTCGAAGCACCTGTTCCTGCGTCAGAGCCAGTTTTCGGACCGGCTGCGCGGCTGGATCGAGGGCAAGAAGGGGGACTGGCCGCTGCTGGTCACCTCCATAGCGCTGAAGTGGCTGGACGAAGGACTGCAAGATCGCGGGATCACGCGCGATCTGGAATGGGGCGTGCCGGTTAATGCCGCCGACTGGGGCCCGAACCCGGACGGCGCGACGCCGGACCTGGTGGGTCTGGCTGGCAAGGTGTTCTACGTCTGGTTCGACGCGCCCATCGAATACATCGCTGCCACGGCCGAATGGGCCGATGCGCAGAAATCTGAGAGCCCGGAGGAGATAGCTGCCAGAAACCCTGATATGCTCTACGGCGAGTTCATGGCGCTCATGAACAAAGGCGCATTCGACTGGCACCGTTGGTGGCAACTTCCCGCTGCTTCAGACGTCACCTATGTTCAGTTTATGGGTAAAGACAATGTGCCGTTTCACACGGTTGGCTTCCCCTGCACGCTAATTGGCGTGAACGCGCACATAGTCGAGGACACGGGCGGACACGGATCTACGTGGAAGCTGGTCGACGAACTCAAGGGCTTCAACTGGCTGGACTACTATGGCGGCCGGTTCTCGACGTCCCAGAACCGCGGCGTGTTCATGGATCAGGCGCTGGAACTGCTTCCGCCCGACTACTGGCGTTGGTGGATCGTGGCCAACGCGCCGGAGACTTCGGACGCCACGTTTGTCTGGGAACAGTTCCAGGCCCAGGTGAACGCCGACCTGGCCGATGTGCTGGGCAACTTCGTCAACCGTATCCTCAAATTCACCGAGACCCGCTTTGAGGGCGTGGTCCCCGGGGGCGGCGCCGATGGCCCATTGGAAGTGAAGCTCAAGGCTGATGTTCAAGCCAAGCTTGTGGAACTGACCGGGTTTCTGGAGGCGCGCGAATTCCGCAAATCCTCGGCGGCGCTGCGCCAGCTCTGGGTGCTGGGCAACCAGTACCTGACGGAGGCCGCGCCCTGGACCGCGCTGAAGACCGATCCGGAACGGGCGAGTGTGGCCGTTAGGTATGGTTTAGACCTTGTCGCGTTGTTTGCACGCGTCTCATCGCCATTCATTCCGTTCGCTGCGGAGACCATTGCGAAAGCCGTGGGCGTCTCAACGGCAAACTGGCCACTCCATGATGACGGTGCGGTGGATTTTGCGGGAGTGCTCGAGGTTGGTGACCCAATCAGGGCTCCCGAGGTCCTGTTCCGCAAGATCGAGGACACCCAGGTGGCTGAGTGGCGCGAACGCTTCGGCGGGCCGGAAGCTGCGCCAGCTTGATGACCCATCCTGTCACAGGTCTGTAGCGCTGAGATGCGAGGGTCCCCAAAGGCTTGGGGAGATTTACATGCGCGGCTTGGTGGCAGGTTTTCTGGTTTGTGCGGCTTTTGGATGGCCCGCGTGGGCGCACGACGCGCCGCGCAACCCGCGACTGATGGACTTTCCGGCCACGGTATCCGGGGGGCTGATCCTGCCCGTCGATCTGCACACGCACAGTGTCTTTTCTGACGGCAGCGTCTGGCCGGATATCCGGGTGCAGGAGGCCAAGCGCGACGGGCTGACCGCCATGGCGGTGACCGAGCACATCGAGTACCAGCCGCACGCGGCCGACATTCCCCATCCCGACCGGAACCGCTCGTTCAAGCTGGCGAGCGAGATCGCCAAGACCGATCTGCTGGTGATCGCCGGCGCCGAGATCACGCGCGACATGCCGCCGGGACACATCAATGCGGTGTTCATCACCGACGCCAACGCGCTGAAGGTTGATAACGTCGAGGTCGCCCTGCAGACGGCCAATGCGCAGGGCGGCTTTGTGTTCTGGAACCACCCCTACTGGCATCGCCAGTCACCGGACGGGATCGCACGTCTCAATCCTCTGCAGGAACGGTTGATCGCCGGGCGACTGCTGCATGGCGTCGAGGTAGCCAATGGCGAGGACTATTCAGAGTCCGCATTGCGGATCGCCCTGGACAACAACCTGACCATTCTGGGTACGTCGGACATTCACGGCCTGATCGACTGGGACTTTGATGTCGCCAATGGGGGGCACCGCGCAGTGACGCTGGTGCTGGCCCCGACGCGGACATCGACGGCGATCCGCGACAACCTTCGGGCCGGTCGCACGGTGGCCTGGTTCAAGCAGACCCTGATCGGCAAACCCGCAAATGTGGAAGAGGTCGTCCGCGCCTCGCTGACGCTTGAGGCGGGCGATGTAGTGGAAAACTCCCGGGTGCTGGCCGTCAAGCTCAAGAACGCCTCGCCGGTGCGCTACACCCTTCGCCTCAAAGCGCCGCGGTCTTTCTACAACATGGCCGACGTCGTCATGGTGCCGCCCTACGGGGAGGTCGCCCTGCAGCTCACCGGCGGTGTCACGCGACAGACCTTGCAACTGGAGTTCGAGGTGCTGAATTCGATTACCGCGCCCAAACAGACCCTCAGCCTGACCCTGAAGCCCAAGGCGGGGTAGCGACTGGACCTACGGTGCCGTCGGCGTCCTGGGTTTGATATCCAGAAAATCGGGAGCCACGGCGTTGTACTGCGGCGTGAATCCCAAGTCGTTGATCACCTGCTGATGGCCTTGCCACATCATGTGAAGGGCGACGTAGAGTACGATCACCAGACCGACGTAGCCGATCCAGCGGTAGCGGTGCAGCAGGCTGGCGATCCAGGTCGCGGCCACGCCCATCAGGGCGATGGACATCAAGAGGCCGAACACCAGGATGCCCGGGTGCTCACGCGCCGCGCCGGCCACGGCCAGCACATTGTCCAGCGACATGGAGATGTCGGCGATCAGGATCTGGGTGAAGGCGGCGCGGAAGGACTTGGCGGGCTTGACCATCGGCTCGGTGGTCGGATCATCGTCCATGGCCGCGCCTGCGGCGACCTCGTCGGCCACGGCCTGCTCGCGCAGTTCCTTCCACATCCGCCAGCACACCCAGAGCAGCAGGATGCCGCCGGCCAGCAGCAGTCCGATCACGGCCAGAAGCTGGGTGGTGATCAGGGCGAAACCGATGCGGATGATCACCGCCGCCGCCAGGCCCCACAGGATCGCCTTCTTGCGCTGTTCGGCGGGCAGGCCGCCCGCTGCCAGCCCGACCGCGACGGCATTGTCGCCGGCCAGCACCAGATCGATCATCAGCACCTGCAACAGGGCGGACAGGGCGGAGGGGGTCAGGAGATCTGCAAACATCGCCGTGTCAATGCGTCAGGGCGCGAAAGGCTGCAACGGCTGAAGCGACGTTTTTCGGCTTCATTTGCAATCAGACAAGGGTGAGCGGCGCAATGACCGAGCGCTGGGGACGCTGGCCACGCGCCGCTCTGGATCCGGTATCCCGGTTTGGGGCGGAATTCCGGACCGTTTCAGGCGGCGCTCAGCGCACCCTTCCGTCGGCGCGAAGCGCGCAAGGCCGATCCGACGGTGCCGAACCCGAGGATCATCAGAGCCCAGGTCGCGGGCTCCGGCACCGGCCCGCCCCTGACGGGTGGCTCGCACGGGCGAACCCGACACGTTGAGCCTGTGGGAAGGAAAGCGAGGGCCCCGTTCTGGCTCCCGAGACCGAACAGGGCGGTGACGAGGGCATTCGTCTGGTCGCCTGCGGCGTTGTAGCTGGCCAGCTTGAAATCGTAGCTGGCGAACAGTTGACCGTCGCCATAAGCGAGCCCGCGAACCTGCTCTCCGACGTTGAAGCTGCTGGTCAAGCCAAGCGCGTCGGGATCGACGAACCCGATCCGGTGTTGCAGGGTGGAACTTCCGAGGGAACCGCGAGCGTAGCCCACGAACAGCTTGCCATCGCCAAAGGCCAAGGGACCCAGGTTGAAATTTTCGACGATGCCGTTGAAGCTGTGGGATTCCAGAAGCGCGCCGTGGAGATCGCGTCGCTGGAGTGTGTCGCCGAAGCTGACGAAGAGGCTGTCGTTTCCAAAAGCCAGACCGTTCACCGGGCTGTCCACCTGGAAGAAGCCGCCATCGAAGTCGAGGTCCGGCGCATAGGCACCTACGGCGAACGTGGACCCGAAAGCGTAAGCCTGGAAGAGGGTTCCGTCACCGAACGCCAGCGGGCCGGGCGTGTAGCCTGGGTCACCGACAAAAGCGACCTGGGGCGTCCCAGCGACGCTGTAGCGGCGCACGGAGCCGTCGGAGCCAAAAGCGCCAAAGATGCTGTTTGCGCCGACCGCCAGCCCGTTAGCCAGGCTCGGCGTCGCGAACGAGTCGCCGGCGGGGGCAAGGTTTGTGTCCAGGAACTGGACGCCGCGCTGTGTCGGTCCAGTTGTTGTCTTGTAGGCCGCAATGAGTTCGCCGGCGCCTGCAGCGCCCGCCGATAGGATGACCATCGCCGCAGTCGCGACCGCAAGCGTCCTGGTGTGTTTCGACATGTGATGGATGACCTTGTTGACTGTCGGACCAGTCTAGGAGGCGGTTGCAGGGCAGATAGTCGCTGCGGGCGGCGAATGGGGGCGTTTGGTTGCGTTTTCGCGCGTCAGGGGAGGCCGCTCGCTTTTCGGGCGACAACCTCAGCGTCCAGCAGGGGGCCGCGCGACAGCGAAGAGACAAATGGCATCATCAGAATCGGAAAGCCGCCCGCAGCCTGCGCGGAGGGGCCGATGTCGCGGAACAGATGGTCACGTACGCTGGCGGAAATTGAATCCGCCGGGGCCATGACGTCGGCACCGAGCCCAGCTTCGAATGCGAGGTCGTCCGCCTCGGTGTCGTTGGACAGTTCGCCGCATCGCTCGAGCAATATGGCGACCGCGGAGGGAGCGCCGCCGCCGTTGCGTTGACAGGTCAATGCCAGCCCGTCCAGCACCTCGGCGCGATGGCGCAGTACAGCGTTCAGGACGGTGAACACGAAGATCCCGGTGCGAGGATCGGCACCGACGCTGAACAGTTGGGTCTGGGTGGGAAAGCTGACGCCCTCGAAGCGCATGTCTTCTACCCCGAGGCGGAAACGCAGAAAACCATCGGCACCTTTGCGGATCATCAGGTTGTTGTGGATGTATCGTCCAGGCTCCTGGGGGGCGACGCGGGTGGTCCGCCACAGTCCCTCATAGGCGTCACCCCGCAGGTTGGTAATGGTTTTGGCCTCCGCGATGACGCTTTGCGGCAGCCAGGCATCCGCAGATACCGCGTCAGGGACGCCGAGTCGGGCGGTGAAGGCCTCCAGCGACGTGTCCCAATCCAGGAGGGAGAAGCCGGAACGGTGTCCGGCCACGAAGTTCGTGATGTTTACCAGGTTCTGGCCTGACGGTGCCTGGCGACCGGAGAGCCAGCGGCTGATCACCGATTTGTCGACTTCCAGCCGTGCCGCGAGCTGCCCGCGGCTGATCGACAGCGCCTTGAGCGCCAGCGACAGGCGCAGTGAAAAGTCCGTCTGGGTCATCGTCCCCCCTTAAACGTTCGGGCGTTTCTGACTGCGTTTAACGGCGACTTATCGGCGGGGTCGCGATGCCTCGTACAGTGAAATCGCCGCTGCCGCCGAGACGTTCAGGCTCTCGAACCCGCCCGGCATGGGGATTTTTGCCAGCTCGTCGCAGTGTTCGGTGACCAGCCTGCGGATACCATCACCCTCGGAGCCCAGCACCAGCACGGTCGCCGAGCCGTCCAACACCTCGTGGAGGCCAAGTTTCGCCTCGCCGTCCAGACCCACCGCGCGCCAGCCGCCGTTGGAAAGTTCTTCCAACGCGCGTGACAGATTCACGACGCGCGCGACGCGAACTTGGTCGACGGCACCGGCGGCGGCCTTGGCCAGAGCGCCCGACAGCTTCGGGGCGTGGCGGTCCTGCAGCACCACGCCGGTGACGCCGAACGCGGCAGCCGAGCGCAGGATGGCGCCGACATTCTGAGGGTCAGTGACCTGATCCAGCATGAGAATCACTGCGCCGGGCCGGGCCTCGAACTCGCCGAGGTCGACGTCCTCGAGCGGGGCGGGGCGCATGGCGACGCCCTGGTGCACAGCGGCCTGCGGCAGTTTCTGACCGACTGCGTGATTGTCCACGGTCTCGAGCGCCGCGATCTGACCGAATTTCGCCTGGATCTGCTTCGTGCGCTCCGGGGTCGCCAGCAGGTGCAACGGCTCGCCCCGGCGGGGATTGGCCAAAGCAGCTTCCACCGCGTGCCAGCCCCAGATCCAATCGTCGGAGGCAGTCTGAGGACGTCCGCCGGGCCGGCCCTGAGGTTTGAATTTCCGCCCTTTCCGGGCGTCGTTGCGTTCGGAGTTCGAGGCCACTATAAGACGCGCTCCGATTTGGGACCCCCTGATGGGGCCACCGCTTTTGGGCATTGGGACGGGCCGCTTTACGCCCCTCCGATCCAGTCGCGGTAGCCTTTTCTGAAGGGTGCTGAAATGGCTCACACGCGCTGGGGGAATGTCCCGAGTGGCAAAGGGGGGGGACTGTAAATCCCCTGCTGTAATGGCTTCGTAGGTTCGAGTCCTACTTCCCCCACCACGCGTATGAGCCCGAACCGAGGAGATACGGGCGGGTATAGCACAGTGGTAGTGCAGCAGCCTTCCAAGCTGAATATGCGGGTTCGATTCCCGCTACCCGCTCCAACATTTTTCACCGCTTGACCGCACAACGCCCGCAGGATCCCGATGGCCAAAGAGAAGTTCGAACGTAACAAGCCGCACTGCAATATTGGAACGATTGGTCACGTTGACCATGGCAAGACGACGTTGACGGCGGCGATCACGATGGTGCTGGCGAAGGCCGGTGGCGCGAAGGCGATGGCCTACGCGGATATTGATGCGGCGCCGGAAGAGAAGGCGCGTGGGATC
>JANNFM010000306.1:0-12062 GCA_031379795.1 Alphaproteobacteria bacterium | reverse complement strand
GAGTTCGAACCCCTCGAAACGGAAACCGGGAACGACCACGCAGGCCACCAGCGTCCAGCCGTCGTGGGCCTCGGCGGACTGCCACTCTCCCGTTCGCACAAGATGCTGAGGTGTCTCGCCCGGGCCCGACCCCAGTCGGGTTTCGACGGTTATGCCCTCGCAGGCGGTGAGCAGCCGCAAAGATGTTCCCGCCTGGAAGATCCACAGTTCTTCGGCATCCACCCGATGCCAGTGCGATCTTCGGCCTTGTTCCAGCAGAAACAGGATCGAGGTCCCAGCTGTGCGCCCGTTCGGCATGGTTGCCTCCGAACGCCAGGTCTGGCGATACCAGCCCCCCTCCGGATGAGGCGCCAGTTGGAGACGTTCGATGATCTCAGTGGCTGTGGTCATGCCGCACCATCAAAGGGCAATCCGGCGATGTCCGCCACCGCAAGCTTGACCGCCACGCGTTAGTCAGGCGGGCTGGTCGGCATGAAACGAATCCTGTTGGGCGCGCTGGTCGCGCTGATGGCGGCCAATGCTGCTTCGGCGGCGCCGGACCTATCGAGAATGACGGCTGGCGAGTTGGCCGTGTTCCTTCGTGCACTCCCGAAAGGTGGCGAACTTCACAACCATCTGGGCGGGGGTACCCCGGCGGAGGACCTGATCGCCTGGGCGGTCGAGGACGGCCTCTGCATCGACACCGAGGCGCTGGCGATCCGCCTGACCTGCGCGGGCGAGAACTTCCGGCCTGCCGCGACCTTCATCACCGACGAGGCCCAACGATCAGCGCTCATCGATAGCCTGACGGTTCGCCATCCCGGGTTTCGAAACCGCTCGGGCCATGATCAGTTCTTCACAGCCTTCAGCCGACGCGGGCAGTCTCCCCGCCGCAACGGCGACGCCCTGGCCGAGACCCTGAACGGGCTTGCGCACCAGAATACATTTTACGCCGAGCTGATGGTCACGCCTCAGGCTGCCTCGTCCAGAGGCCTGGGTGCGCGGGTCGGCTGGCACGGCGATGCGACGACGACCCGGGCCGCCTTACGCGATGCGGGACTTGAGGCCCTTGTCCCGGCCGTCAAGGCGGACACCGACGCCATGGAGACCCGCGCTCGCTCGGTCATGAACTGCGACACGCCGCAGGCGCAGCCGGGATGTCAGGTCACCGTGCGCTACCTCTTTCAGGCGATCCGTCAGGGGCCGCCCGAACAGACCATGGCCCAGCTCCAGCTGGGTGTTGCCGTGGTCGCCGCCGACAAGCGCTGGGTCGGGTTGCAGCTGGTAGCGCCCGAGGACAGTCCGGACGCCATCAGGTACTACGACACCCACATGCAGATCGTCGCCGAGCTGACGGACAAGGGCCGCAGCACGCCGGTGGCCCTGCACGCTGGCGAAGTCACGCTGGCGATCGTGCCACCGGACGACCTGCGCGATCACGTAACCAAGGCGGTGCGGGTGGCGGGTGCTCGCCGGATCGGCCACGGGGTGGGCCTTCCCGCCGAGACCGATGCGGTCGCGGTGGCGGCGGAGATGGCAGCCAAGGGTATCCTGATCGAGGTCAACCCGATCTCCAATCGTGCGATCCTGGAGGTCGAGCCCAAGGATCATCCCTTCAGCTGGTTCCGTCAAAACGGCGTGCCGGTCAGCCTGTCGACCGATGACAGCGGCATCCTGCGCAGCGATCTGACGGGCGACTACGCTCTGGCGCTGCAGATGGGCGCGACCTACGCGGACCTGAAGACCTCGGCCCGCAATGCCATCGCCTTCAGCTTCCTGAGGGGGCCGAGCCTCTGGCAGGACCCGAACGTCTATCGGAAACCGGCTGCGGCCTGCCGAGGTCAGATCGGAGCCGCCGAGCCCAAGGGGGCCTGCGCCGAACTCATAGCTGGCAGCGACAAGGCCCGCGAACAGTGGCGACACGAACGGCTCTTGAAGGCGTTTGAAGCCGGGCGGTAACGCTGAAGCCTAAACTATATCTCGTCATGGCCGGGCCCTTGTCCCGGCCACCCATAAACGCCGAGGCCAGCAAGGCTGACTGCAGCGACCGCCGCGCCCACCCTTCAACGCCGGCGCTTATGGGTAGCCGGGACAAGAGCCCGGCTATGACGATCAAGTATATTGGATATTCGAGCCGTTACCGTTGAATGGCGCTGGCGACGCTCAGGCCTCGAAGGCCATGTAGACAAACCGCGCCAGGAACAGGGCGGTCAGGGCGAACAGCAGCCAGTCGACCTTGGTCACCCGGCGCGACGCCAGCTTGAGCAGCGCATAGGCGATCACCCCGAACGCCAGGCCATTGGCGATGGAAAATGTCAGCGGGATGGTGATCAGGGTCAGGAACGCCGGAATGGCGATGACGGGGTCGTCCCAGTCGATCTCGGCCAGCGGTGCCATCATCATGGCGCCGACCAGGATCAGCGCCGGGGCGGTGGCTGCCGCCGGGATCACCTGAGCCCAGGGTGCGACGAACAACGTCGCCAGGAACAGCAGCCCGACCACAACAGCGGTCAGTCCCGTGCGCCCGCCGGCCGACACGCCCGAGGCGCTTTCGATATAGCTGACGACGGTGCTGGTGCCCGCCAACGAGCCGATCACGGTTGCGCCGGCGTCGGCGAACAGGATGCGGTTCAGGCGCGGGATGGTCCCATCCGGCTTGACCAGGCCTGCCTTCTTGCTGACGGCGACCAGGGTGCCGACGTTGTCGAACAGGTCGACAAACAGAAACACGAACACAATCTCCAGAAGCGCGAGGCCATAGCCCTTGCCGCCGATCCCCAGCGCCGCCGGGATGTCCAGCTGCAGCGCCGTGCCCGTCATGGCCTCGAGGCTGTAGGGCTGCGGCGTCCAGTTCGCCAGATGCAGCAGCCATCCGAGCACCGCGGTCACCACGATCCCGATCATGATGGCGCCGCGCACCTTGAGAACCGTCAGCACCGACAGGATCGCCAGCCCCAGCAACGCCAGTTGGGTCGCCGGCGCATGCACATCGCCCAGCCCCACCAGCGTCGCCGGATTGGTCACCACCAGGCCCGCGCTGCGCAGGCCGATGAAGGCGATGAACAGTCCGATGCCCGCCGCGATGGCCGAGAACAGGGCGCGGGGAATGGCGCTGACGATCAGCTGGCGCACGCCCGCCACCGTGAGCACGAAGAACAGCACGCCGGAGATGAACACCAGGCCGAGCGCGGTCTGCCAGGGGATGCCCATGGCGCCTACCACCGTAAAGGCGAAGTAGGCGTTGAGGCCCATGCCGGGCGCCAGCGCGATGGGGTAGTTGGCGAGGAACCCCATCAGCAGGCAGCCGATCCCGGCCGCCAGGCAGGTCGCCGCCGCAACCCCGGCCAGCGGCATTCCCGTGGTGCTGAGGATCGCCGGATTGACCAGCACGATATAGGCCATGGTCAGGAAGGTGGTGACACCGGCCAGCAGTTCGATGCGAACTGTCGTCCCGTTCTCACCCAGCTTGAACGTGCGCTCCAGCAGGCTCATGGCGCGGCCTGCGGGATGGTGTCGGCGTACTGGCCCCAGCCGGCGACGAGGGCCTTCACGACCACCGAGCCCACCCGATAAGCGGCCTCGACCCCGGCCTCGAGTCCGCCCGGCGCAAAATCAAATACCGGGTCTGAGCCCGGCGCTGCGGCGGAATAATTGCTGGCGGTGCGCAGCACAAGGACCCGCCTGCGGTCAACACGTCCGGATGGGCCCAGCAGATCCAGCGCGTCCATCACCTGATGGTCCTCACAGTCCGACATGGCGAACTGCCCCTCGCCGTTCGTCCAGACCTTGACCCAGTCGCGCGCCCAGGCCGTTCGCTGCGCCCCGTGCCAGAAGCGGGCGGTGCCGATGGCGTCGCCCAGATAGACCCCCGGCGGCTGTTTCGCGGCCGCGACGGCATAGTTGGCCCGCGCCGCCTGCAGCTTCGGATTGTCGTCCAGTGGCGTCGTGCGCGTCAGGCCATAGGCCCAGTTCACCAGCCCGGAGTCCAGCTTCCACGCCATATTGCTGGCCCCGGCGGCGGAGCCCTTTGCGCCAGGTTTGCGGGTGCCCAGGGAATAGATCCCCCACGGCCAGTCCGCCGGGGCCTCGCGGTCGTCCATCTCGTGGGCCGCGTCAGCGTCAACCACCCAGCGCGCCCAGGCGGCGCTGCCGATCGAGCCGGACGCCGGATCGACCCCGGCGATCCCGGCGATCAACCAATAGGCCTTTGAGGTGTCAAAACGCGGGTCCAGCGCCAGCGCCGTCACACTCTGACGCGAGCGGGCGTTCATGCCGGCCAGCACCAGCACCACGCCGTCTTTCGAAACCCGGACGGGGTGCTCGATACCCGGCACCTTGACCTGTTCGGTGAAAGGATAGCGCTCCGCCCAATGCTGGAATTCACCGGCGGTGTCGCCGGTCTCGGCGCCGACCTCGAACATGGTCAGCACGACAACCTTGACCGGGATCGGGGCCGCCATAGCCACCCCCGGCGCCAGAGCGGCTATCATCAGCAGGATCAATCGACGCACGCACACCCCCGGACAGATCCAGCCCATAGTCGGCGCCTCAACGCCTGGCGCAAGGCCTCAGGTGCCGCGAATGATCGAATTGGCGAAGCGGCTTGTTTGCAGGGCGACAGCTCTACAACAGGGCGTCGATCTCGTCGGGCCTCAGTCCCGCCGCCTCCAGCACCTCGCGGGTGTGCTGGCCCAGCTTTGGGGCAGCGCGTCCCACAGGTGGTGCGCCTTCCGGAAAGCGGGCCGGTGAGGCGGGCGCGCGGAACGCGCCACCCCAGCCATCTTCCACGGTGATGAAACAGCCCGCGGCCTCGGCCATGTCGGACGTGGCCAGTTCGGCCAGGGTCGACATTGGCGCCCAGGCCAGGTCCTGTTCGTCCATCCGCGCGGCGGCTTCGGCGAGCGTCAGTTTCGCAAACCCCGCGTCGCACATGGCCCGGATTTCGCGGGTAACCTCAAGGTCCATGACTGGCGGCTCGAACCGGGGCTCGGCCAGCACTTCGGGGCGGTCGATCACCAGCATCATCTTCATAAAACAGTCGAGGGTGCGCGGCACGATGCAAACCCAACGGTCGTCCGCCGTGCGGAAAAATCCCGAGATGCCGCTCGGCCTATCGTTACGTGCCTGGGTGGTGACAACCTCGCCATAGCGCAACTGCATCGCCAGATCCCAACTGATGGCGTAGGCCCCGGCGCGGATCAAACTGGTCTCCACCAGCCGACCGCGACCGGTGGTGGTGCGCTCATGCAGAGCGGCCAGCACAGCCGACACAGTCGCCAGCGCGGTCACGTGATCGCCGAAACCGGGTCGCGAGGCGAAGGGCTCCTGGTCCGGCGGGATCATGGCGCGGGCCACGCCGCTTCGCGTCCAGAATGCCGTGATATCAAAGGCGGCCACGTCGGCTTCGGGGCCAACCAGGCCGTAGCCGGTCACGGCGGCATAGATCAGCCGGGGCATGTCGGCCTTCAGGCTCTCGTAGTCGAGCCCCAGGCGCTTCAGCGAGCCGGGGCGGGTGTTGGTGACGAAGATATCAGCCTGACTCAGCAGGACTTTCAGCGCCGCGCGGCCCTCGGGTCTGGAGATGTCGAGGACGACGCCCTTCTTGCCGCGGTTCTCGTTGGTGAAAATCGGATTGCCGGGGCTCTCCCGGGTATCCGGCTGAAAGGCCCGCGTTGCGTCGCCGATGGGGCTTTCCACCTTGACGACGTCGGCGCCCCAGTCGGCGAGCACAGCGGCGCTGCTGGGTCCCGCCACCCAGGTCGCCATCTCCACGACCTTCAGTCCTTGCAGCAGCATCCTAGTCTCCCCGTCCGGCCCGCAGGTCAGGATAGGACACCGGAGTCGACAGGTCGTCCCCCGTCGCCGAAATATTTCAGCCTGTTGTCAGGTGCCGGCGAGATCAGCCCTCGTCGGCGACCACGCGGACCAGTTCGACGATCTTGCGGCGGATGGCGGGCTCGACGATCCGCGGGAAAGCGGCCAAAAGCTCGATACCTTCGGTCGACAGAAGAAAATCCTGCGCGGCATCACGTTGGCCGGTGCCGGCTTCACGATCCCCAAGACCGTCATAGAAATAGGCCACGGGCGTCTTTAGCGCCGAGGCAATTTCCCAGAGTTTTGAGGCGCTGACCCGATTGGCTCCACGCTCGTACTTCTGGACCTGCTGAAAGGTGATGCCCAATGAGTCGGCCAGCCGTTCCTGGCTGACACCCATCTCCTTGCGCCGCATGCGGATTCGGAGCCCGACATGCAGGTCAACCGGGTGAGGTCCATCACCGCGACTGAATTCACTAACGGCGACAGTCGGCGTTTCCGCCGCGTCGTGTTCCAAATGCGCTGTCATTTCCCCGACCTGCTGCAACCGAAAATCGTGCCGACGCTCGACGGAACCATTTTCGGATTCATACCCTCCCCGAGGTACGCCCATAAGTTGAGGTATTTTGACAGAAATTGAAATTCCACGCCTACCCAAAGTGGGGATCAGCCAGGAGATCCACCCGATGAAACGCTGTTCTGTGGGCCAATGACCTCGCGTTCCCACTCGGAAAGCACGCCAGATTCGGCCAGTGCGGCAAAAAGTCGCTGCAGGTTGGTCTGGTTGTTCAGCACGATGTCGAGGAGCAGTCCACTCGCCAGAATGCGGGATGTGACCCAATAGCCGTGCTCGTTGCGTTCACATCGACCCTCGGCGACCATGCGCGTAAGGCGTCGCCGCACCGTCTCATGGGCGATGCCCAGGCGCCTGGCGATTTCTGCAGCGCTGACCGGTCGACGTTGAGCGTCGGCGACAAAGCCGCCTTCCGTCCACGCCCCGTCATCGTCACCGCCCTCGGTGTCGGCAAAGTGTTCGGTATTGGCGTGAAACACGTCCAGCAGGATCAGGCCAGAGACCAGGTCCCCGAGGTGCACGTTCAGGGAATCCACCAGCCGCAGCACGTAGTCGGCCGACTGCCGGATCACGAGCCGTACCGGAGGGTGTTCGGGATCATAGGGCGGCGCATTTGGCCGGGAAAGTTCGGTTAACAGCCCGATCTTGCGCAATCGGGCATAGAGGGTCCGCGACAGCTCGTAGTTCGCCACGGCAATCATTCGATAGAATGCGGTGTTCAAAGAGGCCAGCGGCACGATCACGCCACGAGGAGTTGACTGAAGCACCCCGGCTTTGACCAACGCGGCAATGCGGCGGCGTGTGGTCTCGAACGGCAGGTGCAACGAACCGGCAATGGCGTTGACACTGACAGGTCGGCGAAGTGCGTCCGGCGGCGGTTGATCCAGGGTGGCATAGATGCGTTGCAGGTCGGGATCACGGGTGATCATTGCGATATTGGCCTGGCTGATGGCCGCCAGAAGAAGGCCATCGACGATGTCGCGGCCAAACCCGCCCAGTTTGACCATGTCCAGGGCATAGGCGACCGCCAGCCGGGCTGACACGCGAAGACTGCTGTTGGATGGCTCCTGCGCCATGCCGGCGTCGTTTCCCCCTTGATATCGCGCCTAACTCATAGACTCACTTGTGCACTTTGGTATTGCGGGGTCGTCGCATGTCTCTGTTTGTCATCTATTTGAACCGATCAAACCAGGCGAGAATGGCCTGAGCCTTGGCGGCGGATTGCGATGGCCGCGCAGCAATCCCGCCGTGACTGGCGCCGGGAACGCGGACCAGCGCGGTCGGCACGCCACGCAACTGCAAGGCGGCGTAGTACTGGTCGGCTTCGGAGGGCGGTGTGCGGTCATCGCGGTCGCCGACCACCACCAGCGTTGGCGTTTTCACATTGCCAACCAGGGACAAGGGCGAGCGCGCCCAATAGCCCTGAGGGTCCTCCCACGGCATCTTGCCGAACCAGTGGGCGGCCATGAACGTATAGCCGTCGGTGGTCAGCACCTGGCTGGTCCAGTTGATCACCGGCTTCTGGGTTGCCGCCGCGCGGAAGCGGTCGGTCTTGCCGACGATCCATGCCGTGAGTGCGCCGCCGCCTGATCCTCCGGTGACATAGAGATGATCGGGGTCGACAAACCCTTTGGCGATGGCGGTGTCCACGACGCTCATCAGGTCGTCATAGTCGTGGCTGGGGTAGTTGCGGTCGATCTCGTTGGCGAAGACCTCGCCGTACGACGTTGAGCCACGCGGGTTGGCGTAGACCACCACATAGCCTGCGGCGGCGTACAGTTGGACGTCGGTGGCAAAGATGGGGCCGTACGCCGAAAAGGGTCCCCCGTGGATCTCCAGGATTAAT
Organism: Alphaproteobacteria bacterium; assembly: GCA_031379795.1. Classification (GTDB taxonomy): domain Bacteria; phylum Pseudomonadota; class Alphaproteobacteria; order Caulobacterales; family Caulobacteraceae; genus Phenylobacterium. The sequence continues at coordinate 3,849 of JANNFM010000306.1, read as the reverse complement.
GGGTACTTTTTGGTCGGGTCGAAACCTGGCGGCGTGGCGATCCAGGCCCCGATGGGTTTTCCGTCGAAGCTGGACGTCACGGGCAAAGGCCGGACGCGAGCCAAGGTTTTTCCGGCCATCAGGTCGCCGTTCAGGTTGGTCAGCGTCTCGATTCGACCGCCCCGCCAGATGGCGAGGTCCGACGGGCGTTCCGGGGTTCCATCGGTGAACGCCACCAGCCCATTTCGGCCCACCGAGAACTGGCCACCGGTATAGGGCCGGTCAAACCCACCGCCGCCGAGGCCTGCAAACAAGGCTTCGACCTTACCGTCCAGGCCGACCCGCGCGACCTTGGTGGCACCTTGATCGTCGTAGCCGACATAAATGCTTTTGCCGTCCACTGCCCACTGCGGATCGCCGACGCTGCGATCCAGCCCGGCGGTCAGGACGCGGCTGTTCCGGCCATCGCGGTCCATGATGTAGAGTCGCTGGTTCTCGTAACCCCTTCGACGCGCGCCATCGTAGCCAATATAGGCGATCTGCAATCCGTCGGGGGAGGGGACCGCCGACCCGTCTGGTCCGACCCGTGTGGTCAGTCGGGTGATGGCTCCGTCCGAGATGTTCACGGCATAGATTTCCGTCTCCGGCGGGTCTCGCTCCCAGGTCGCGGCCCGGTTCGTGGCGTAGAAGATCGCGCGACCGTCACGTGCGAAACTGATCGGCCCGGTCACATTGAACTTGCCGGATGTCAGCTGGCGCGGCTGACCGCCGTCAGCGGAGACGATGAAGAGCTGACGATAGCCCGGCTTCAGGAACCCTTCTCCGTCGGCCCGGTAGGTGACCCGCTCGATCACCTTCAGCGGTTCAGCCCACTTGGCGCCCTCGGGGCGGGCGACGCCGGGCCCGACGAACCGCCCTTCCTCAGGAACCAGCATGGTGAAGGCCAGCGATTTCCCGTCGGGCGACCAGACGACATCCCGGGCTGCCTGCTCCAGGGTGGCGACCCTGGCCGAACGACCGGTATCCATCCACCGGACGTGGAGCTGGGGTGCCGACCCGCCACTTGAAATGTAGGCCAGGCGCAAGCCATCCGACGACCATCGTGGCGACATGAAACCTGCATCACCGGTCTCCAGCGGGGTCTGGGATCCGGTCGAAAGATTCATCAGCCAGATCGACGACCGGGCGCTATCGGTCATGATGTCATTGCTGATCCGGACATAGGCGATCGCGCCGCCGTCGGGACGAACCTGGGGGTTACTGGCCATTTGCAGGCCGAACAGGTCTTTGGCCCCGAAGGTGCGGGTCAGGTCTGGCTGCGACTGAGCCGACGCCGAGGACGCCGTGATCAAGGCAGCAATGGCCAACAATGATGCAAGACGCATGAAATTTCCCGAGCTGAGTGCCATTTCCGGCAGGAGAGGGTCCGTCGTAGGGTTTGTCCAGTCGGCGCGGCGCGCTATTGCGTGGAAATGGCTGAAGCCTTCAACGAAATCATACTCCCTGCCGACAAGGCAGGCCGATACGCCACGGTGGCCGAGGAAATCGCCGCGGTGCTGGAGGGGGAACCCGATCTTGTCGCGCGGATGGCGACTGTAACGTCCATGCTGGCCCATAGTTTCGACCACTACTTCTGGACTGGATTTTATGTCGTCGATGCGGCCAAGGGCGACGAACTGGTGGTGGGGCCGTACCAAGGGTCGCTCGGCTGTATGCGGATCGCCTTTGGGCGTGGGGTCTGTGGAACGGCGGCGGCCACCCGGGAAACCCAGGTGGTGGACGATGTCCACGCGTTTCCAGGTCACATTGCGTGTGATGGCCGCTCGGCCAGCGAAATCGTCGTCCCGGTGTTTGGGCCGGACGGGACCCTGATTGCGGTGTTCGACGTGGATTCAGAACAGACGGCTGCCTTTGACGGTCTCGACAAGGCGTGGCTTGAACAGATCCTCGGCCAGACCTTCGGCGCCCAGTCCTGACGCGAGAGGCGGCATGCGTTGTGTTACGCTGCGGCGCCTTGGATAGAGTCACGTTAACGCGCCCTGACAGCGCACCAGCGAACGGAGCTTAGAGATGGCCGAAGCTTATATTGTCGCCGCGACCCGCACCGCCGGCGGACGCAAGGGCGGACGTGTCCGCGGTTGGCACCCGGCTGATCTGGCCGGCGTGGTGCTGAATGAGTTGGTGGATCGTACCGGTATTGATCCGGCGACGGTCGAGGACGTGATCATGGGCTGCGTCACACAGGCCGGTGAGCAGTCCACCAACATCGGGCGCAACGCCGTCCTGGCCTCGAAACTGCCGGAAAGCGTGCCGGCCACCTCGGTGGACCGTCAGTGCGGCTCATCGCAACAGGCCCTGCAGTTCGCCGCCCAGGCGGTGATGAGCGGCACGATGGATATCGTGATCGCCTCGGGCGTCGAGAGCATGACCCGTGCACCGATGGGCATGTCGGTGATGCTGCCCGCCCAGGCCGGCCTGGGCGTGCCCAAGAGCCCCCGGATGGAAGACCGCTATCCCAATATCCAGTTCAGCCAGTTCATGGGTGCCGAGATGGTCGCCAAGAAATATGGCCTGACCAAGGAACAGCTGGATGCGTTCGGCTACCTCTCCCACCAGCGCGCCATTGCTGCCACCCAGGGCGGGGCCTTCAAGGACGAGATCCTGGCCATCGATGGCCTCGACAAGGAAGGCAATCTCGTTCGTCACGACAGCGATGAGGGCATCCGCTTTGACGTCAGCCTCGACGGCATGCGGGGCGTGAAGCTGCTGCAGGAAGGCGGCAGCATCACGGCGGCCACGTCCAGCCAGATCTGCGACGGCGCCTCGGGCGTGATGGTGGTGTCCGAGCGGGCGCTGAAGGAGCATGGCCTGACGCCGCTGGCGCGTATCCACCACCTTTCGGTGATCGGCCATGACCCGGTGATCATGCTGGAAGCCCCGATTCCGGCGACCGAGCGGGCGCTGAAGCGCGCCGGCATGTCGGTTGACGACATCGACCTGTTCGAGGTGAACGAAGCTTTCGCGTCGATCCCGGTGGCTTTCCTGCAAAAGCTGGGTGCCGATCCGGAACGACTGAACGTCAATGGCGGAGCCATTGCGCTGGGCCATCCGCTGGGCGCCTCGGGCACCAAGTTGATGACGACTTTGCTGCATGCCCTGAAGGCGCGCGGCAAGCGCTATGGCCTGCAGACCATGTGCGAGGGCGGCGGTCTGGCCAACGTGACCATCGTCGAGCGGCTCTAGGGACTTGGCCGGACGCGTCATCGTCATTACGGGCGCGTTCGGCGTTCTCGGTTCCGCCGTGGCCAGGGCTGCGGCGGCGCAGGGTGCGAGACTGGCGCTGATCGATTTTTCCAAGGCGCCGCCGGCGGATCTGCCGACGACACCCGACGTGCTGGTGCTTGGCGGCGTGGACCTGACCGACACCGTTGCCGCCGGCGCGGCGATTGATGCGGTGGCCGAGCATTTTTGTGGCTTCGACGCACTATTGAACATCGCCGGCGGCTTCCGATGGGAGACCTTGGAGACCAGCGGGTTCGAGAGCTGGCACCGGCTGTTCCTGATGAACGTCCAGACGGCGGCCAATGCCAGCCGGGCGGCGACGCCCCACCTTCGGCGTAGTTCTGCGGGACGCATCGTCAATGTGGGCGCCAATGCCGCGCTCAAGGCTTCGCTGGGCATGGGCCCCTATGCTGCGTCAAAGGCCGGTGTGCACAGCCTCACCCAGAGCCTTGCCGAGGAACTGAAAGCTGACGGCGTCACCGTCAACGCGGTGTTGCCCTCGATCCTGGATACGCCAACAAATCGCGTCGATATGCCCGATGCGGATTTTGCCAGCTGGGTCGCCCTGGACGAACTGGCCGCCGTCAT
>JANNFM010000251.1:0-2542 GCA_031379795.1 Alphaproteobacteria bacterium | reverse complement strand
CTGGCGCACATAGGCATTGGCCTTGTCGGCAAGGCCCAGCGCCGCCAACAACTCATCGGTGCGCCGCTCGGATCGGGGCACGGCATACATGCCCGCCGCCACCTCCATGGATTCCCGGGGCGTGAAGAAGGGGTCGGCGGAAATTTCCTGCGGCACCACGCCGATGGCGGCGCGGGCGTCGCGGGGGCGCTGGTCGATATCGCGGCCCCAGATCGTCACCTCGCCGCTGGTCTTCTGGCAGAGCCCGGCGAGGATGTTGATGAAGGTGGATTTGCCCGCCCCATTCGGCCCTAGCAGGCCGAATATCGAGCCACGCGGGATCGCCAGATCAATGCCCTTCAGCGCCCGCATCTCCGGTGTGGTCTTGGTGGCGGCATAGGTTTTGGTCAGGCCCTTGGCCTCGATGGCGAAATCTGGAAGGTCCATGGGCGTCCTGAACTTGGGCGTGGTGCGTTGACGACGAAAGCCGCTCTCGCATACCTAGAGGCCAGCCTGCGCCGCGCCAAGCGGTTGGCACGCAAGGTACGAAGATCATGGCCCGCAAAGCTGCTGCAAAACCCCCCGTCCAGCCGCCGACGTCGGTCCTCGGTCCCGCGCCGGAGGTGATCGCCGTCCACAGCCACCGGATCGCCTGTGACGGCGGCGGTGGCGCGCTAGGGCATCCGCGGGTCTGGCTGGAGATGGGTGAAGCCGCCTTTGTGGAGTGCCCCTACTGCGATCGCCGGTTTGTGCCCGCTACGGGGACCGATCACGGCCAGTCCGCGCAGGGGGTGTACGAGGGGTCTGGCGGGCACTGAGCCGCCAAACGCGGGTCAGATGGATCGTCTCGGGTTCGACGCCTCGGACCAGGGCGACCTGAAGTTGGACAGGCCGGTGATGTCGGCCGCCTGGGCTTTCAGGTGCCGCAGCCGGTCAGTCATTTTGGCCATCGCCGCGTGTCGCGATTGATCTCAGACCTGTCTACTCACTATGCAATTTTTCCTGAGCCGCGAACCCAAGCGAAGGGACGCGAACGGGCCGGAAGTACGGGTCCGCCCGTGCCTTGCCACTTAGTATCCAAATCGATACAATAGCACAGTGAAACCTATCATCTTCATCGGCGACAGCCTCGCGCGCTTGCGAGACTTTCCTGAGGCGGCGCGTTCGCAAGCGGGCTATCAGTTGCGCGAAATCCAGAAGGGTCTCGACCCGGGCGACTGGAAACCGATGAGGACGGTAGGACCCGGTGTGCAAGAGATTCGCATACGGGAGGCCGCGGTGCCTTCCGGATTATCTATCTGGCCAGTGTCGGCGACCACGTGGTCGTCCTTCACGCCTTCCAGAAGAAGACCCAGCAGACGCCGCAGAGAGATATTGATCTGGCGAGGAGCCGGCTGAAAGCGTGGAAGGAATGAGCATGGACGTGCAGACATTCGAGGACGTGTTCGACGCTCTGTCTGACACCCCTGCGGAAGCCGCAAACATGAAGGCGCGGGCCGACCTGCTGAGCCTGCTGATCGCCCGCATCGGGTCCTGGGGCGTGACGCAGGAAGCGGCGGCGGCGCGGCTCGGAATCACCCGCCCGCGCCTGAACGACCTGATGCGCGGCAAACTCGGCAAATTCTCGCTGGACGCGCTGGTCAACCTGGCGACGGCGGCAGGTCTGGTGCTGGAAATCCGGGTGGCCGACGCGGCGTGATTGGTGGTCTGGCAATGGAGGAATGGTTCGTCGGCAGGAGCGGAAGTCGTTTGCGCCCTGACTCTCGTGCGGACTTTCCCCAAAGCTTGAATCCTCGGTCCATCGGCGCGATGATCTTCCCGTGAGCATCTTGACCGCAGATGAGATAATCCGCCTTAGCCCGCCGGAACGCTTGGCGCTGATTGGCGAGCTCTGGGACAGTCTTGGCGACGCTCACCCGCCGCTTTCCAACACTCAGGAAACTGAGCTTATGCGGCGACTGGAACGCTTTGACGAGGATCGGCTGGACGGAGTGGGCTGGTTAGAACTCAAGGCGGAGCTGGCGGCACGAGACCTTTGAGCCGCGCCGTAGTTTTTCTTCCTGCCGCGCGTCTCGAAGTCATTTCTGCGCACGATTGGTACGAACGCGAGTTACCGGGCCTCGGCGCGCGCTTCCGGCAGGAACCGGATATCCAGATTGAGCGGATAGAGACCAACCCGCAGCAGTTTCCGATGCGGCTCAAAGATGTCCGCGCGGCGCGACTGCGGCGATTTCCTTACAGCCTGTTCTTCCGCGCGACCGACGGTGAGGTCGCTATCATTGCCTGTTTTCATGCCAGTCGCGATCCCATGATCTGGCGCGGCCGCGCGTAGCTCCCGCAAGCCTCACCCTGACCGCTCCGCGGTCTGTCCCTGCCCATTAAGGCTACCGGATGCACGGAAGTGAGTCGACGTAGGGTCTGGTCGCCGCAGGTGCACGTCTCCTCCTCCATCGGGGGCTACGGCATTCACACAACGTCGAATATGGCTGTACTTTTCCTTCGCCCCTTGTGGGAGAAGGTGGGCCGCGCGAGCGGCTCGGATGAGGGGTCGCGCGGCGATTAT
>JANNFM010000247.1:0-4562 GCA_031379795.1 Alphaproteobacteria bacterium | reverse complement strand
GCGCCGCCTGGGGTGTTGTGGTGTGTCCGGCTCACGGCAATCTCCTCATGAAACGACGTTCTCGCAATCCTCTGCGAGACGGCATTGAGGCGCTATCGCCATTTGGGGTGTCGTGTTTCCGGCTCTGGCAACGCGGCGAAGCTTCAGGGACAGGGTACCCAATCATCACCGGGCGCGGAGCTTGATCGTGGCTTCCCCACCCTGCCCGCCTTCGGCGGTCTGTCCCTCCCCATTAAGGGGAGGGAAAAGGTTAGCGCAGGGCGGCGTTGATCTTTGCCAGGGCGTCGGAGCCCGGGACCAGTTCGGCCTCGTTCAGTTCGTTGAGCGGGGTGTCGATGGTGTTCACTGCGTCGTGCAGGTCGCCCGCCGTCGGGTCGACGTAGAGGAGGCCGGTGACGACCTGGCCCCTCGCCTGCCGGGCCTGGAGATAACCCAGGGCCTGGGCGCGGTTGGAGGGGTTGTAGAGCTCGGCCAGCTTGTGGAGGCTGAGGATCGAGCCGTCGTGCTGCTGCACCTTGACCGTCTCGCCGGGCTTGTAGTCCACCTTGATGGGATCGCGGGGCATGATCACGTCGAGGCGGTTTACGGCCTCGTTATGCTCACGGACATAGTCGAAGCTCTTGGTGGAGCCCTTGTGATTGTTGAACTGGACGCAAGGGGAAACGCAGTCGATGAAGGCGGCGCCCTTGTGGGCCAGGCCCGCCTTGATCAGGGGGGTCAGCTGGTCCTTGTCGCCGGAGAAGGAGCGGGCGACGAAGGTGGCGCCCATCTGCAGCGCCAGGCTGACCATATCGATGCCGGCGTCGTGGTGCTCGACGCCCTTCTTGGATTTGGAGCCGCGGTCGGCGGTGGCGGAGAACTGGCCCTTGGTGAGGCCGTACACGCCGTTGTTCTCGACGATGTAGAGCATGTTGACGCCGCGCCGGATGGCGTGGGCGAATTGGCCGAGGCCAATGGAGGCGCTATCGCCGTCGCCGGAGACGCCGAGGTAGATCAGGTCGCGGTTGGCGAGGTTCGCGCCGGTCAGCACCGAGGGCATGCGGCCATGCACGGTGTTGAAGCCGTGGGAATTGCCGAGGAAATAGTCCGGCGTCTTGGATGAACAGCCGATGCCGGACAGCTTGGCGATCCGGTGCGGCGGCAGTTCCAGCTCGTAGCAGGCCTGGATGATCGCCGCCGAAATGCTGTCGTGGCCGCATCCGGCGCAGAGGGTCGAGACCGAGCCCTCGTAGTCGCGGCGGGTGAAGCCCAGGCCGTTGATCGGCAGCTTGGGGTGATGCAGCTGGGGTTTGAGGATATAGGTCATTCCGCAGCCTTGATCTGGACCAGTTCCATGCGCGTGGCGATTTCACGGGTGATGTAGCGCGCCGTGATCGGCGTGCCGTCGTAGTGCAGGACGGAGATCAGCTTGCCCGGATCCACGCCGCCCTCGGTGGTGATCAGGGTTTTCAGCTGGGCATCGCGGTTCTGTTCGACCAGGTAGATGCGGTCGTGGGCGGCGATGAAATCGAACACCTCGTCGGCGAAGGGAAAGCCCCGGACCCTGAGCGCATCCAGCCGTCGGCCCTGGATTTCCAGCATCTCCAGCGCCTCGTCCATCGCCGCCGCCGTCGAGCCGTAGTAGAGCACCGCGTCTCGGGTCTTGCCCTTGACGTTGCGGATCACGGGTGCGGGGACGAGCGACTTGGCGGTGTCGAACTTGCGCAGCAGGCGCTCCATGTTGTCGACGTAGACCGACCCCTCCTCCGAGTATCGTGCATAGGGGTTGCGGGAGGTGCCGCGCGTGAAATAGCCGCCCTTGGTGGGGTGGACGCCGGGATAGGTGCGGTAGGGGATGCCGTCGCCGTCGACGTCGCGGTAGCGGCCGAACTCTTCGGTGGCCGCCTCAAGGTCGTCGTGGCTCATCACCTTGCCACGGTCGAGTTTGCGGGTGTCGTCCCACTGGAACGGCTTGGTCAGCCACTCGTTCATGCCGATGTCGAGGTCCAGCATGACGAAGATGGTGGTCTGGAGGCGGTCCGAGAGGTCAAAGGCCAGTGAGGCCATCTCGAAGCACTCGCCGGGATCGGCCGGCAGCAGCATCGGGTGCTTGGTGTCGCCGTGCCCGGAATAGGCGGCGGCCAGCAGATCCGATTGCTGGGTGCGGGTGGGCATGCCGGTGGAGGGCCCGCCGCGCTGGACGTCGAAGATCACGGCCGGGATCTCGGCGAAATACGACAGGCCGATGAACTCGGTCATCAGCGAGATGCCGGGGCCGGAGGTGGCGGTAAACGCGCGGCAGCCGTTCCAGCCGGCGCCCACCACCATGCCGATGGAGGCGATCTCGTCCTCGCCCTGGATGATGGCGTAGCGCGCCTTGCCGGTCTCGGGCTCGACGCGCAGGTCCTGGCAATAGGCGGTGAAGGCCTCGGCCAGGGAGGTGGACGGCGTGATCGGATACCAGGCGCAGACCGTGGCCCCGCCATAGACGGCGCCGAGCGCGGCGGCGTTGTTGCCTTCCACATAGATCCGGTCGCCCACCGCATCGGCCTTGCGCACCTGCAGCGGCAGGGCGCTGAGGTAGGTCGTGACATATCCGTGGCCCATGGCCAGGGCCTCGACATTGGCCTTGATCAGCCGGTCGCGACCCGCAAAATCATCGGCCAGCAGGCCCTCGATGACCTCCAGGTCGATGCCGAGCAGGGCCGCCAAGGCACCGACATAGATGGTGTTCTTGAACAGTTGCCGTTCGCGCGGAAGCTCATAGGCCTCGTTGCACATCGCCGTCAGCGGCACGCCAATGGCGGTGATGTCCTCGCGCAGGCGCGACGCCGGGATCGCCTTGGTGGAATCGTAGAACAGGAAGCCGCCGCTCTCGACCTCGGCCACGTCGCGGTCCCAGGTCTGGGGGTTCATGGCCACCATCAGGTCGACCCCGCCGCGGCGGCCCAGATGACCGGCCTCGGTGATCCTGACCTCGTACCAGGTCGGCAGGCCCTGGATGTTGGAGGGGAAAATATTCCGCGCCGCCACCGGCACGCCCATCCGCATGACGGACCGGGCAAACAGGCCATTGGCGCTGGCCGAGCCCGACCCGTTGACGTTGGCGAACTTGACGACGAAGTCGTTGATGCGCAGCTGCTCAGGCATTGATGCCCTCCGCATGCGTCATCTCGAGGTAGAACTTCTGCATGTCCCAGGCGCCGGTGGGGCAACGCTCGGCGCAGAGGCCGCAGTGGAGGCAGACGTCCTCGTCCTTGGCCATGATCCGGCCGGTGGGCAGTTTGCCGGAGAGGTAGAGATCCTGGGTCAGGTTGGTGGCGGGGGCCTTCAGCCGGGTGCGCAGGTCGGCGTCGTCGCCATCCTCGGTGAAGGTGATGCAGTCCATCGGGCAGATGTCGACGCAGGCGTCGCACTCGATGCAGAGCTTGTCGGCGAAGACGGTCTGGATGTCGCAGTTCAGGCACCGTTGCGCCTCCCCCAGCGCCAGCTCCCGATCAAAGCCCAGCTCCACCTCCAGGCGGATGTCCTTCAGCGCCTCATGCTTGTCCATCAGCGGAACGCGGTAGCGGTGATCGTTGGAGACGTCGTTGTCGTAGCTCCACTCGTGGATGCCCATCTTCTGGCTGACCAGGGTGGCGCCCGGCGGCGGGCGGATGGCCACGTCATCGCCCTGGCAGAACTTGTGGATCGACACCGCAGCGTCATGGCCGTGGGCGACGGCCCAGATGATGTTCTTGGGGCCAAAAGCGGCGTCACCGCCGAAGAAGAGGTTCGGGACGCTGGACTGGAAGGTTGCGGTGTCCACCTTCGGCATGCCCCACTCGTCGAAGTCGAGGCCGATGTCAGTCTCGATCCAGGGGAAGGCGTTTTCCTGGCCGACGGCCACCAGCACGTCGTCGCAGGCGTAGTGCTCGTCGGGCTCGCCCGAGGTCACCAGCGCCTTGCGCCCGCGCGCATCGCCGCCCCATTTCACCACCTCGAACAGCACGCCGGTCAGGCGGCCAGCCTCGTGAGTGAACGCCTTGGGGACGCGGAAATTGAGGATCGGAATATCCTCGTGCATCGCGTCTTCTTTTTCCCAGGGCGAGGCCTTCATTTCCTCAAAGCCCGAGCGGACGATAACCTTGACGTCCTGGCCGCCCAGCCGGCGTGACGACCGGCAGCAGTCCATGGCGGTGTTGCCGCCGCCCAGCACGATCACGCGCCGGCCAATGGTCTCCACATGGCCGAACGAGACGGAGGACAGCCAGTCAATGCCGATGTGAATGTTGGCGGCGGCTTCCTGGCGACCGGGCAGGTCCAGATCGCGACCGCGCGGCGCGCCGGAGCCCACAAAGACCGCGTCATAGCCCTCGCCCAACAGGGATTTCAGGCTATCGACCCGCTGGCCGAGGCGAAGTTCGATGCCGCCCAGGCCGGTGATGAAGCCGACTTCCTCGTCGATCACTTCCTCGGGCAGGCGGAAGCGCGGGATCTGGCTGCGGATCATACCGGCGGACCGCGTGTCACCGTCGAAGATCGTCAGCTCATAGCCCATCGGGGCCAGGTCTCGCGCCACAGTCAGGGAGGCCGGGCCGCAG
>JANNFM010000237.1:0-6584 GCA_031379795.1 Alphaproteobacteria bacterium | reverse complement strand
CTCGGCTATCGGCGGGTGGTGCTGGCGGACCCTGCTACCGGCGCGCCGTCGCGCTGGCGGCAGGGGGCGCCGGGCCGCGACACCCGCAAACCCGGCGACGTCCCGGACACGGCATTTTCGGGCCTCGCGGCCCTGGTCGAGCAAAAGCGCGGAGGAACGGCTTCATGAGTGGTGAGCGGCTGCGGTGCCGGCTGGACGTCTGGCTCTGGCGCGCCCGGTTCTTCAAGACCCGTACGCTCGCGGCTGAATTCGTCGAAAAGCGCCGCGTCCGCGTGACCCGGAATGGCCAGGAGCACCGCCTCGACAAACGCGCCCGCCCGGTCAGGATCGGCGACCGACTGGTCTTCGCCTTCGGCGGTCGCGTGATGGCGATTATGGTCGAGGGTCTGGGCGAGCGGCGCGGCCCAGCCGAAGAGGCGCGAACGCTCTACTCGACGTTGGAAGAGAGTTGAGTCACAGTCTCACCGCGAGCGGGGGCGGCAGCATGAGCGATCGATTGCAGGCTGCGACAGGCGGCAAGGGTGCATTGGCTCAGAAGCGTGGATTCGGCCGCTGGATCGCGGGAAGGGCGCGCCGCCGCGAGTATTGGCTCTGGGCAGGCGCTTTTTTGGTCCTTACATTCGTGTTGGCCGTCGTAGCGCCGGGAAGTGAGCTTCTCGCTGCCATTCCCATTACGCTCTTCATGATCCGCCGCCTTCATGATCTGGGCCGGTCGGGATGGATCGCAATCCTGATCAATTTCATCACAAACTTCGTTGGCCGCGTTGAGGCCTTCATTGCTCCCCCGCCTGCAGACAGCGGCATTGTTGGCGCCGGAATTTTCATGATCGCGTTCGTCGTTCTGGGCGTCCTGCCGGGACAAAAAGGACACAACAGGTTCGGCCCTCAACCGGGCACGACGGACGATCTCTCAGAAACTTTCAGTTGATCATTCTCCAGCTTACCGACGCGTCTCGTCGGCGGAACATACATGGGCGTCCCTGGAACTGACCTTCAAGGCTGGAAATGGGTGCGCGGCCGCGCGCGGCGGCGGGAATACTGCCTGTGGGTCATAGTGGCACTGGCCTGGGTCGGCATCCTGGGGCCTGCCGGTAGCCCCTTCACCCAGGTGGTGCTTTCATACGCCGTGGCCTTTCAGATTTTTCGACGCCTGCATGACATCGGCCTCAGCGGCTGGTGGTACCCGGGGTTTGTCCTCCTCGAAATCGCATTGATTGGCGGCCTGTCGGTGGAGCTATCACCTGAATGGGCGACGCTCATCGCCGCCGTGCTGGCGGCGCTCGGCGCACTCGTGCTCGGACTGGTCCCGGGCAATCGTCAGACCAACCGGTTCGGAGCCCCGCCGGGCGCCACAGGCCGAACCTGGAGCACGATCCGCTCAAACTGAACCCCGACACACGCCGCTCGTCCCTGATATCGCCCTACCCCGCCACATAGGCCCCGCCGTTGGCGTGGATCACCTGGCCCTGGACGAATTCCGCCGCCGGACTGAGCAGGAACGCGACCACGCTGGCATAGTCCGAATCCTGGCTCATCCGGCCGGACGGATTGGATCGGGCGGCGCGTTCGAACACGCGCGCGGCGGCCTCTTCGCCGCCGACCATGCCCGCCACCGATGACGTCGCCACGAGACCAGGTGCCACCGCGTTGATGCGGATGCCACGCGGTGCCAGCTCGGCCACGAAATACCGCATCAGGCTTTCGGCCATGGCCTTGCCGACACCCAGGGCCGAATAGTTGGCCGATGCCGTCTTTGCTCCGGCGCTGGAGATCAGCACGATGCTGCTGCCCCGCGACAGCTTCGGCAGCGCCTTGCGGACCAGGTAGAACAACGACAGGCCGTTGACTTGCATTGCCTCACCGAACCGGCCGATGTCGGCCTCCAGCAGCGAAGTCGGATAGATCATCGCCGCGCTATGGACGATGTGCAACGGCCCTCCGTCGTCCGGCAGGCCCTCCATCAGCCGCCCGACATCCTCGACGTCGCCGACATTGACCTGGACCGTCGTGACGCGTGCGCCGGTCGGGACCAGTTGCGCCTTCGCCGCCGCTGCGGCGTCTTCGTCGGCGCGATAGGCCAGCACCAGCTGCTGATCGGGTCGGGCGACATAGGCCGCAATGGCCAGGCCGATGCCTTTGGTTCCGCCGGTGATCAGAATGGTCATGGGTGCGCTGTTCCTGTTGTTCGGGACGACAGTAGCGGTCCTGAGCCCCCTGCGGCTATGGGGAGTTGTCAAACCCCCGGCCGGGCGGCATGCGTATCTGGCCGGGAGAACACTCTAGCCCATGACCGCACCCGTCCGCGATACGACTGAGGGCATGCGCCTTATGACAGGCGGCGCCTTCGCCATGGGCTCGGACCGCTTTTACCCCGAGGAGCGCCCACAGCGGCAGGTGCGGGTAGATCCGTTCTGGATCGACGAGACCCCGGTGACCAACCGCCAGTTCGACGCCTTTGTCCGCACCACCGGCCACAAGACGCTGGCCGAAATCGCGCCTGACCCGAAGGACTACCCCGGTATGCTGCCGCATATGGCGCGGCCCGGATCGCTGGTGTTCACGCCGCCCAGGGATGCCGTCCCGCTCGACAATCCCGGCGGCTGGTGGACGTTTCACTTCGGGGCCTATTGGCGACGGCCCTACGGGCGGCACGGGCCGAAGGCAGTGGATGATCATCCGGTGGTCCATGTGGCCTATTCCGACGCCGAGGCCTACGCTCGCTGGGCGGGCAAGGACCTGCCCACCGAGGCCGAGTGGGAGTTCGCCGCGCGCGGCGGACTCGAAGCCCGGGAATTCGCGTGGGGCGACGAACTGGCGCCCGGCGGGCAGATGCTGGCGAACTACTGGCAGGGGCGGTTCCCGACGGAAAACCTGGAGCTGGATGGCTGGCCCCGCACCTCGCCGGTTCGCACCTATCCCGCCAACGGCCACGGCCTGTTCGACATGGTCGGCAACGTCTGGGAGTGGACGTCGGACTGGTACGCCGAAGGCCGCGCCGCGCCGGGAAGCCCGTGTTGCATGCCCACCAACCCGCGCGGCGGCAGTCTGGAGGGCAGCTATGATCCACAGATGCCTGACATTCCGATCCCCCGGAAGGTGATCAAGGGCGGGTCACACCTTTGCGCGGAAAACTACTGCCAACGCTACCGGCCGGCGGCGCGCCATCCGGAATCCATCGACAGCTCGACGACGCATCTCGGCTTTCGTTGCGTGATCCGCGGGTAGAGTCTTAAGTCGGGAAAACGTCTTGAGGGGAATGACGACATGAGCACTTCGGACAATCTGGTCGCACTCAGCGGCGTGCCAGGCTCCCCCTACACCCGCAAAATGGTGGCCCTGCTGCGCTATCGCCGCATCCCCTACAAACTAATCCTGGGATCGCGCGAACTGGAAGGCCTGCCCAAGGCCAAGGTCGGGTTGCTGCCCACCTTCTACTTCCCCGATGCGGACGGCCAGTTGCAGGCGGTGACCGATTCCACGCCGATCATCCGCCGCCTGGAGGGGTTGTTTCAGGGGCGCTCGGTCCGCCCGTCCAACCCGGCCCTGGCCTTCCTTGACGCCCTGCTTGAGGACTATGGCGATGAGTGGCTGACCAAGGCGATGTTCCACTACCGCTGGCACTATGCCGACGACATCGCCCGGGCGTCGGCGATCCTGCCGTCCTGGACCCGCGGCCGCGTGCCGGATGACGTCCTTCAGGCGTCGGGAACCATGATCGCCGAGCGGCAGATTCCGCGCCTGCGCTATGTGGGCTCCAATGAAGCCACCTGGAGCGTCATCGAGGCCAGCTACATGCGTTTCCTGGACGCCATGGAGGCGCATCTGCACGATCACGCCTTCCTGCTGGGCGCGCGGCCCGGCGCCGGTGACTTCGGCATCTATGGACAGCTGACCCAGTTGGCCCTGTTCGACCCGACGCCGATGGGCATCACTGCCGTCCGCGCCCGGCGCGTCTTTGCCTGGACCGGCGCAGTCGAAGACCTCACCGGCGTGGAGCCGACCGAGGCCGACTGGTTTGAGCCAACCAAGCTGCCGGCGACCCTGACGTCGCTCCTGAACGAGGTCGGCCGCGTCTACGCGCCCTTGCTGATCGCCAACGCCCGGGCCGTTCAGTCCGGCGCCGACGAGGTTCGCACCCAGATCGACGGCCAGGCCTGGGTACAGCAACCCTTCACCTACCAGGCCAAATGCCTGATGTGGTTGCGCGAGGAGTATGGCGCACTGGACGCCACATCGCGCGGTCAAGTGGACGCAGCCTTGGCCGGGACCGGGTGTGAGGTGCTGTTCGCCTAGAGGCCGTCAGGTCCCCGGCTTCCCCCTCTGGGGGAAAGCGGCGCGAAGCCCCGCAGGGGCAAGTCGCCGATGGGGGAAGTGTTGAATTTCAACCATGCCGCGCTAGGTCAACGCACGAACCGGCCTCCGTGCTTCAACTTCCCCCATCGGCCACTCGCACTTTGTGCATCGGGCCGCTTTCCCCCTTGCAGGGGGAATCCCACCAGGTCCGTGACAGCCCCTAAAACACCGACCATTTCGTCGCCGCGGCCAATCGTTTGAGCGCCATGGCACCCACCCAGGACGTGCCAGCCTCGTCCAGCCCGGGCGACCAGACTGCCACGGACGCCTTTCCCGGCACGATCGCCAGGATGCCGCCGCCGACCCCGCTCTTGCCCGGCAAGCCGACGTGGAAGGCGAACTCGCCCGAGGCGTCATAGTGGCCACAGGTCATCATCACGGCGGCGATGCGGCGCGCGCGCTTAGACGTGGTGATCACGTCCCCGCTGATCGGATCGGTCCCGGCACCAGCCAGGAACAGTCCAGCGCGCGCCAGCTGTCGGCAGGTGATCCGAAGCGAGCACTGGTTGAAATAGACCTTGAGGACGTCATCCACCGGACTGTCCAGGTTTCCGAACCCGCGCATGAAGTTGGCCAGGCTCTGGTTGCGGAACCCCGTCGCGGCCTCTGATGACGCCACCTCGCTATCGACATCAATGGACTGGACGTCGGCCAGCCGGCGCACGAAGTCCCGGATCTCGGCGATCCCCTCGGCCGGTGGCCGGCCGGCCAGCAGGGCGTCGGTCACCACAATGGCGCCGGCGTTGATGAAGGGGTTCCGCGGAATGCCGTGCTCATGCTCCAGCTGGACAATCGAGTTGAACCGCGAGCCGGAGGGTTCCCGCCCCACCCGCTTCCACAGATCATCGCCCAGCCGCTCCAGCGCCATGGTCAGGGTGAAGACCTTGGAGATGCTCTGGATCGAGAACGGCATCCAGGCGTCGCCGGTCTCCGCAGTCTCGCCATCGGTGGTGATCACGGCCATACCAAACCGCCGCGCATCAACCCGCGCCAGCGCCGGGATATAGTCCGCGACCTTTCCGCCGCCCAGGTGGTCAGCCATGTCGCGCCCGATGGTGGCGACGATTTCGGCGAGGTCGGCTTTCGACGGCATGGTCCGGGTTTCCTGGTGCCGTCGCTTGCGGCACAGCGGGTTTCATCGCTCAATCAGGTGACCCGTGCGAAAGGTCGCGTCTATGATGGCGCAACAGGGCGTGAGTCTCCAGTGAACCCGGATGCGAGGATGGCGCTTGGCCACTGACACTTCCACGGAAACGCGACCCCCGGCGGGCCGCGAACAGGCGGCGGCCAAACGGCTGTCGGGCTGGCTGAAGGGCTATCGTCCGTTACCGGGCGTGCCGGATGAGCTGTTCGATGCCGCCGGTCGGCCACGCGACCACTGGATCGCCTTCCTGGGTGAGTTCGCCGCCCACGCCGAAGGTGCCTTTGGCCTGGCGACCCGCCACCTGCGCGATACCGGTGCCACCCACCGGGTCTATGGCGAGGAGAGCGAGCAAAGCTGGCCCATTGATCCAATGCCGCTGATCCTGCCCCAGGAAGAATGGCAGCAGATTGCCGATGGCGTCACCCAGCGCGCCCGGCTGATGGAGGCGGTGCTCAAGGACATCTACGGCGAGGGTCAGCTGGTGTCGGAGGGAGCCATTCCCGCCGCCGCCCTGACCGGCAGCCCGGATTTCCTGCGGGCCATGCGCGGTGCCAAACCGCCGAACGGGCAGTTCCTGCAGATCTATGCCGCCGATCTCGGTCGCGGGCCGGACGGGCGCTGGTGGGTGCTGGATGACCGTACCCAGGCCCCTTCAGGCGCAGGCTATGCGTTGCAGAACCGGCTGGTGGTCTCGCGGGCCTATCCGACGCTCTACAACACCATGAATGTGCATCGCCTGGCACCGTTCTTCGACGCCTTCCGGCGGGGGCTGGCGCAAGCGGCGGATCGCAGCGACCCGCGCATCTGCTTGCTGACGCCCGGGCCGTTCAGCGAGACCTACTACGAGCAGGCCCACCTCGCCCGATATCTCGGCTTCCTGCTGGTAGAGGGCGATGACCTGGTGGCCTTCGCCATCAGCGAGTTCGTCGCGCATTGGCGCACGGCGGTCGGACAGGCGACGACCCCGCGGGCCAAGTCATGAATCCGGCGTATCATCCGGCGAAAAGGGAGGAAGTCATGTTCAAAGCCAGAATTGCGCTTCTGCTCGTCTCCGCATTCGCCGCCACCCAGGTCTACGCCCAGTCCG
>JANNFM010000605.1:0-9189 GCA_031379795.1 Alphaproteobacteria bacterium | reverse complement strand
CTGGGTCAGGCGCCGCGCCTGACGCAACTCGGTCAGCGACATGTCGGCGCGCAGGGCGTCGGTCTTGGCCGCAGCGTTCGCGCGCTGCGCCGGTGTCATGGCGGCACGGAGGTCCTCAAAAGGTCGGCGTCCGGTCATGGGAGTTGTCCTTCGTTCCTCAGCGTCTCAATGTGGTCGTCATAGAGGCGGTCGGCGACAGGGATCAGCCGCGTGTAAAACCGACCGTCTCCGGTCTTGTCCGGCGATCAGCAGAATGGCCATGCGGCGCGGGTCGAAGGCGTAGAAGACCCGGACCGGACGCCCGCCGCTCTGTACCCTGAGTTCGCACATTGACTGTGGCGCGATCCCCGCAACCCCGATGACCAGGGATGCCCCAGGCGAGCACCGCGCTCTTCCAGCAAGGCGACGTGGGCAGAGACGTCCTCTTGCTCCGCCTGGGTGAGGGTGCGCCACCAGTCTCCGAATTCGTCTGTATACTTCACGTCTGTCGTCATGCGGAATATTCCATCTATGGAATGTCAGACCAAGGCCCGTCGTGCCAGGCCTTGTAGAGTTCCGACTCGGATGTTCGTTATTTGTGCCAAGCCACCCTCAAGTGTTCGATGTCACGGCGATTTTCCTGTGAGCGGGAGGATGCGCTTGACCCTGCCCCATGTATGTTCTACATATGTTCTCAATGACCGCCGCCGACCCCCGCAGCCTTCAGCTGGACGAGCTGAGCCAGTACGCCTTTCGGATGGGCGTGGTGTTTGGCGACCTGGCGGAGCGGGCGGAGGATCTGGAGCGGCAGTTGGCCTTCTTCCAGCTGTTCGACCGTTGCTTCTTCTCGGTGCGCGTGGCGACGGGGCTGCAGCTGCGTCTGCGGCGCGAACCCCTGGCCCAGCGGCCCATGGCGCGTGAGGACCTGTCCGTTCGCGCCGAACGCGATCCCTCCGAACAGGAACGGGGTGACACCGCCAGGCGAGAACGGCTCGAACGCTATGACGAGCGCGACCGGGAACGCGAGCGCGAGACCGTCAGCCTGCCGATCCTGTTGCGGACCCTGGGCACCATCGTCGCGGACGCCGCAGCTCTGCCTGGCCCGGAGCCGTCCGCCCTGCCTGACTTGCGCGAACTGCTGGCGCGGATCGCCGAGGCGTCAACCGGCCAGACCCCCATCACCGCCCGCCCGATCTCAAAGCGCTCCGACGCGGGCCTGCGTGCCCGGCTCGCCGGCTCTGCTGCCTCGGCCCTGACGCTTGCGGCGCCGGCGCGGCGCTCGCCCACCGTTGAACTGCGGCTCCGTCGGGCGACGGGCCCGCCTGGCGGTTGAGGCGACCGGCGATATCGAAGGACGGGTGAGTCAACACCCGGAACCGGACTCCCGAGCCTCCCGCCATCCGCCTGATGGCGAAGTGTCGCCGATCCGTGCTACCCAAGGTCCCGACACCTCGGGGGGACCACCGCATGAAGCTCCATCTTGCTGCCGCCGCGCTTTCCGCCGGCCTCTTTGCGCTGGCCGCGCCCTCCGTCGCCCCGGCGCATTTCATCCTGCAGCAACCGGCGTCCTGGCTGGTGGAGAATGTCCTGGGTGATCCGCAGAAGGCCGGGCCGTGCGGCGACAAGCCCGAGGCGCCCGGCACGCCGACCGGCGCGGTCACGGCCATGACCGGCGGCTCGATGCTGCACATCAAGGTCAAGGAGACGGTCTATCACCCCGGCTTCTACCGGGTGGCGCTGTCGGTGCTGGATCGGTCCGAGCTGCCCGCCGATCCGGAAGACGTGACCCGACCGGGGCCGCGCGGGCCGGTTTCGGTCTCGGGCAAGATCGATCCGAACCCGAAGCCGCCCGTGCTGGTAGACGGCCTGTGGGAACACCGGGAGCGGTCAACCGAGGCGTTCGAGACCGATGTGAAGCTGCCCAACATCAATTGCGACCACTGCACGATCCAGGTGATCCAGTTCATGGAGGAGCACGGTATCAACACCGATGGCCGGTTCACCTATCACCATTGTGCCGACGTGAAGCTCACCGCCAATCCGAAGCTGCCGCTGGACATGATGTGGCCCGGCCAGACCCGCGCGAAGGGCAAGGCCAGGGCGGCGAAGTGATCGGCCGTCACGCCCGCGATTGCCACGCCGCCCAACGCCGCTAAGGTCGTCCCCAACAACACGGGGAAACGCACGCTTTGGCGAATACAGAGGGTTTGGCGCAACCGGCCGTGGCCGTTCTCAAGCCTTCAGGGGGCGTGAAGTTCTTTTACAGCCTGGGGCAGATGGCCCAGGCCGGCGGGTTCGACACCGCCATCGGTTTCATCTTTTTCTACTACTCGGCGGTGCTGGGCCTGTCGGCAGCGCTGGTGGGGGCGGCCCTGGCGGTCAGCCTGGCGTTTGACGCGGTTGTCGATCCGATGGTGGGGTCGTGGTCCGACAATCTGAAGTCACGGCTGGGGCGACGTCTGCCCTTGATGATCGGGGCCATCCCGCTGATCGCCGTGTCGCTGGGCCTGTTGTTCTCACCGCCCGCCGGACTTGGCGACTGGGGCCTGTTCGGATGGCTGACCGTGCTGTCGATCGCGACCCGCAGCTTCATCTCGGTGTTCAATGTGCCCTACATCGCGCTCGCCGCCGAGTTGGCGATGGACGCGACTGAGCGCATGAACCTGCTGGTCTATCGTAACCTTGCGGGGCTGTTCACGGGGCTCGCGTGTACGGCGCTGGGCTACAACGTGTTCTTCGACCATGGGGCCCTGCAGCGGCCGGAGGGTTATCCCGGCTACGGCTGGTCGGTGGCCGCGATCCTGGCGGTTGGCCTCAGCCTGTGTTGCCTGGGCCTCTGGCGTTATGCGGCCGCCCTGCCACAGCCTGCGCAGGTGCCGGGCAACCTCCTCAGCCGCCTGCCGGGTGAGATCGCCGAGGTGTTCCGCAACCGCTCGTTCCGGATCCTGTTCCTGTCGTCGGTGGTCATGTCTACCGCGCTGGGGGTGAACGCCACCCTGAACAGCCACGCCTTCATCTTCGTCTATCAGATGCGCTCCGAGAGCATCCAGTTCATCGGCTACGCCTTCCTGGCCGGCATCCTGCTGGGCGTGCCGGGTGCGCCCATCCTGCAAAAGTGGATCGAGAAAAAGACTGTGGTCACGTTGGGGCTGTCGTTGCTGATGCTGAACTGGCTGGTGCTGCAGGGCCTGCGCGCCCTGGGATGGTATGCCCCCATCGGCGACGACGCGCTGCTGCCAATGCAGCTCAACAGCTTCGTGGCCGGGATCGGCGTTGGCCTGGCGCTGGTGTCCTATCCCGCCATGATGGCCGAAGCCGCCGACGAGCACGAACTGCTGTTCGGCCGTCGGCGTGAGGGTCTCTATTTCGCCGGCCTCCAGTTCTCGAACAAGGCGGCGACCGGGCTGGGCGTGCTCCTGGCCGGATTGGCCCTGGACCTGGTCAAGTTCCCGAAGGATGTCGGAAAGCAAGTTGGCATCATCCTGCCGGAAGAGACGCAGGTGCGGCTGGTGGTGATCTGGGGTCCGGTGGCGGCGGTCGTGGCCGGGATCTCACTGGTGATCATGATGACCTACGGCATCACCCGCCGCAGGCACGCCGAAATCGCTGCGGGCCTGCAGAAGGTGCGAGGGTAGGGGCGGCGAATGTCCGGTAACCCGGGACCTTGGGATCGGCAGGATCCGTCGCCTTCGCCGAAGCGCGGGCGAGAGCGGTTTGCCCTGTGGTTACTGATTGCCGCTGCCCTTGGCGGGTTGGTGCTCGCTCTGGCGCGGGCGTTTCCCGACGCGAACCTGACCGGCGAGGACTGGGCGTATGTTGGCTACGCGGCGGTGTTCCTGCTGGCCGTGGCCGCAGGCCTGACCCGCTTGCGACGCGATGCGCTCAGGCGGCATCTGCGCGATGTGGCGATCTGGACCCTGATTGTGGCGGTGCTGGCGCTGGGCGCGGCCTATCGCCACGAACTGGCCGACGTGCCTCGCCGCCTGCAGCTGGCGTTCGGCGGCGGCGACCCGGTGACGATGGGCGAGCGTGAGCTGGCCATCGGGCAGGATGTATCCGGCGCCTATGTGGTGGTGGGCGTGGCGAATGGCCAGCGGGTCCGGTTCATCGTCGACACGGGTGCGACCGAAACGGTTCTCAGTCCGGACGACGCCCGCCGGGTCGGCGCCCCGATGGCCACCTTGCGCTACACCGACGCTGCCCAGACCGCCAACGGCGTGGGCTACTCTGCGGCCTATGTGGCTGACCGGCTGGAGGTGGGATCGATCCGGTTCGATGACTTCGAAATGGCTGTCAACCAGGCCCCGATGAGCCACTCCCTGCTGGGCATGACGTTCCTCAATCGTCTTGAGTCGTTCGAGTTCCGGGGCGGCAAACTGATCCTGCGAGGGCGCGGATCGGGGAGCTGAGGTGGGGTCACACCATGGGTGGATGACGCGGCAGGCCACAACCGGCTAAGCTTGCGCAACAAAGCCAAGCCTTGGACGTTTGCCCGGTATGAAATCCCTCCCCAACATCCTCACCGGCTCGCGGCTGGTGCTCGCCCTGTTCATGTTCGTGGCGCTGGCGGCGTCATCCGGGTCAGTGCCCTACTTCGCCAACCGGCTGGAGCCGGAAACCCAGTTCGCCCTGCAGCGGTGGGCGGTCTATGCGTTTGTGGTCGCCGCCGTGACGGATTTCTTCGACGGCTGGCTGGCCCGCAAAATGGGCGCGGAGAGCGTCTGGGGCGCGATCCTCGACCCCATCGGCGACAAGGTGCTGGTCTGCGGCGCGATCCTGGGACTGCTGTCGCTAGGCCCTCAGCCGTGGGTGGTGCTGCCGGCCGGTCTGATACTGTTTCGGGAGTTTACCGTCAGCGCGCTGCGTGAAGTGGGGGCCAGCAAGGGCATCAAACTGCCGGTCACCCTGCTGGCCAAGTGGAAGACCACCCTTCAGCTGACGGCGCTGACCCTGGAACTGATCGTCGCGGCCTGGGGTGCTTTCAGCCTGCCTGACGGGACACCGCTCAGGGACGGGTTCGAGGTCGCCGCCCACAGCCTGTTCTGGCTGGCCGCCCTGGTCACCCTGATCACCGGCGCCCAGTACTGGGAACAGACCCGCAGGGCGCTGGTTTGACGCTCAGCCCTGGCTCAGCCCTGGCTCAGCGCCTTGGCGGCCAGATCACGCCAGTGGCGGGCTTCCTTCAGGAACGTGCCTTTCAACCGGGTCAGGCGTTTGTCCATTTCGGCCAGCGCCTCACGGGCCTCGTCCTTGCGGCCGGTGCGGGCCATGAAGGCAGCGTAGCGTGCGAGGCCCTCAAAGCCAGGCATCCGTTGCGCGGCCCACTTGTAGGCGGCGTCAGCCTCGGCCGTGCGGCCCAGCGCCTCATAGGCCCGACCCAGGACGAGGTCTGTGGGCGGCGTGCGCGCATCACTATCCTGGCCAAGCCGGCTCAGCACGTCGAGCGCGTCTGCGGGACGGCCGAGTTCCAGCAGGGCCTTGGCTCGTCCCATAAGCAGGGCGGGATCTTCCGCATGAATGCCCTGCGCAGCCTGGGCATAGAGCGCCTCGGCCTCGTCGAACTTGCCCAGTTCGATGGCGGCGGCGGCCAGCCGGGACTGGTTTCGCACTGTCGGCGTGTCGTCACAGGCGACCTTGGCTTCGCGGTACTCGCGGGTGGGGTCAAGGCTCTCTCGGGCCGCCCTGGTGATCCGGCGCGCCGTCGAGCCGCCGAAGATGTCCGGCAGAACGTGGATGATCGCATAGACCACACCGCCGACCGGCTGGAACATCAGGATGATCATCAGCCAGTACATCTCGCGCCCCGTACGCACGACGTGAACCGCCAGCAGGATCGAGAACAACAGGGACAGGGCGAACAGGCCGAGGGGGAGGTTCATCATGAGATCAATCACCCCGCGCCGACTTGCGGGGGTCCATCTTCTCGGCCGGGGCCAGGCGCATGACCTCAGTCTGGTATTTCTCGTCCTCGCCGGAAGCCAACAGCGGCAAGGCGTCGGCGCAGGCCTGCAGCAGCGGTTCGACCCACTTGATGTCAGCTTTATGGAAATCGGACAGCACGTGGCCGTGGACCAGCTCCTTGTCACCCGGATGGCCGGTGCCCAGCCGCGCGCGGCGAAAATCAGGGCCTACCTGCGCGGCGATCGAGCGGACGCCGTTGTTGCCCGCCGCCCCACCGCCGGCCTTCATCCGGAACCGCCCCGGGGCCAGGTCGATCTCGTCGTAGAAGACGATCAGACTTTCGGCGGGGTCCAGCTTGAAGAATTTCAGCGCCTGGCCGACCGAACGGCCGCTCTCGTTGTAGTATCCCTTGGGTTTGAGCAGCAGCGTGCGCACCGGGCCGGTTGGCGTCGGAATCTCACCCTCGCTGACGTGGGCGTCGAAACGCGAACGCGCCGCCGGGAAGTCCCAGCGGCGCGCAATCTCGTCCACGGCCATGAAGCCGATGTTGTGGCGGTTCTTCGCGTAGGTGGGGCCGGGATTTCCCAGCCCAGCGATGATCAGCATGGGCCCCCCGAGCGTTGGGGAGGCGAGGGCTTAAGCCTCGCCGCCTTCAGCGTCAGCTTCGCCCACGCCGGCGCGGGTCATGGTGATCGAGGCGACGACCACGCTGGCATCCAGGGCAGCTTGCACCTTGGCCGGCAGCTTGAGGTCCGAGACGCGGACCGCATCGCCGATTTCCAGACCGGTCAGATCGACCACGATCTCTTCCGGGATCGAGTCGGCGTGGCAGGCGACCAGCACGGTGTGCAGCATGACACCCAGGGTGCCGCCACGCTTCAGGCCGGGCGAGGCGTCCTGGTGGGCGAAGTGCACGGGCACTTCGATCTTGATCTGCTGATCGGCGTCGACCCGGTAGAGGTCGAAGTGCCACGGCTCATCCGTCACCGGATGCATATCGATGGCCTTGGCGATGACCGGCTGGGTCTCTTCGCCATACTTCAAGGTCACCATGTGGCCCAGCAGCTTGCCCGTATAGAGCGCCTTGCGGAGTTCCTTGGACAGAACGGCGATGGCCACGGGATCCTTGGCGCCGCCGTACAGCACACCGGGGACTTTGCCGTCACGGCGGGTGTCGCGCGCGCCACCGGTGCCGGTCCGCTCACGTACTTCAACGTTCAAAATAATCTCGGCCATGGCCACGCCTCAAAACGAAACCGCCGCGCGTTGCGCGCGCGGCGACAAAAATCCGGAACCCTTGTGGGTCGAAAGGTGGGCGTAGATACACAATTGACCCGCCGCGCGCAACGGCGCCGACGCGCTGTTCTTATGTGGCCTTCCGCGCGGGCTTTTTCCGGACCGGCGGCTTCTTGCCCATGCCCTTGTTGATAGAGCTGGCGTCGGGGATGAAACGGGCCTCGTAGGGTTCGGGCAGGCCGCTCGCGCGGATCATGCAGCGGCCGGTGTCCATCAGGGCGTGCTGGCCCAGGCAAAAGACATCCTCATAGTGGGGTCGGGCGACCGCCAGGCACTGGTAGAGGTTGAGCTTGGCTGAACTCATACATCCGCCGATGTTGGTCTCCGACATCAGACCATTGACGCTGGCCATATTGCTGTCGCGCGCCTCGCCCAGCACCGCCAGGGCCGCGATGGCCAGTCCACGCGTCACGGTGGGCGTGTAAGGCGGAGCGATGGGTGGGACGGACACCGCTGCCGACGGCAGCGCCATGGAAATCTGTTGAAGCCGAGCCGTCTCAGCCATGTCACCGGCCATCGCGGTCACCGACGCGGATTTGGCGGCCGCCAGGCGTGATTCTCGACCCTGGACGTCGGATTTGGACCAGGATTGCTTCTGGATGTCGTAGGCCGACTGCTTGACGGCCTTGCCTGCGTCATAGAGGCGCTGGGCGTCACTGCCCAGATTGGCGATCACCAGGCCCGCTGCGCCGGCAGAATCAGGGATGCCGGCAACATAGGCCGGGTTCTTCAGCAGCTCGTTGGTGACTTCGCGCCGCTGGCTCGAATCGCGTGCGTAGACCCTTACGCTGTCGACGAAGGCCTTGTCCTGCAGGGCGACGACCGCCGCATAGGCAATCGCCCCCCTGACCATCTGGGCAGGCTCATACGCTGCCCCCGCCTGCACCGCGCCGGCAATGCTGTCGCCATCGGTGAATGCCGGGGCAATCGCACTGCTGCGCGCCATGTAGTAGCGATAGGCGCTGGCGGCCTGAACCACCTGGGGCGACAGGCTGACCATGGGAATGGCAGGGGGGGGTGGCGGCGTCGGCACAGCCTTGGGCGGCGCAGCGCAGCTGGCGATAAGTGCCCCCAGAAACAGGGCGGGCGCGACGCGGCGCAGCGTGGGTCCGGATAGCATCGAGTGGCGTCCCTCTTGCGAGTGGTCAAATCTGGTGCACGCCCCCGAGCACCCAAGCCTTAAGCGCGTCCGTACGATTTGGGCAAGCTCGGCCACACAACCCTTCAGTCGAAGAGTTTCGACACGCTCTCTTCATTTGCGATGCGGCGAATGGCCTCACCGATCAGCCGGTCGCAGCTGACGTAGCGGATTTTGCCGCCATCGGTCGCCCGATCGGGCGGCGAGATGCTGTCGGTCATGACAAGTTCTTTCAGAATCGAACTGTTCACCCGCTCAACCGCCGCGCCCGAAAGGACGCCGTGCGTGACATAGGCCGAGACCTCCGTCGCGCCATTGTCGACCAGCGCCTGGGCGGCGTTGGTCAGGGTGCCGCCGCCGTCGATCATGTCGTCGAACAAGATGCAGCGCCGCCCTGAAACATCGCCGATGATATTGGCCACCTCGCTCTTGCCGGGACCGGATCTGCGCTTGTCGACAATGGCCAGTTCGGCGTTGAGCCGTGTGGCCACCGCCAGCGCCCGGACCACGCCGCCGACGTCGGGCGAAACGATCATCAGTTCGGCGGTCTTGGTGTGCTTCTGGCGAATGTCGGCGGCCAGGATCGGCGCGGACAGGAGGTTGTCGGTGGGGATGTCGAAGAAGCCCTGGATCTGGCCGGAGTGGAGATCCATCGTCAGCACCCGGTCCGCGCCGGCCCGGGTGATCAGATTGGCCACCAGCTTGGCCGAGATGGGGGTGCGGCCACCGGTCTTGCGATCCTGACGGGCATAGCCGAAGTAGGGCATCACCGCTGTGATCCGCCGGGCCGACGCGCGCTTCAGCGCATCGATGCAGATCAAGAGCTCCATCAGATTGTCGTTGGCCGGATAGCTGGTCGACTGGATGACGAACAC
>JANNFM010000067.1:0-1669 GCA_031379795.1 Alphaproteobacteria bacterium | reverse complement strand
CTCACGACCACCGCGCGGCGCGACGGCGAACACTATGTGCTGAACGGCGCCAAGGCGTTCATCTCCGGCGCCGGGACGTCCGACGTCTATGTGGTGATGGCCCGCAGCGGCGACGCCGGCGCCAAGGGTGTCTCGACCTTCGTGGTCGAGAAGGGCACGCCCGGCCTGACGTTCGGCGCCCAGGAAAAGAAGATGGGCTGGAACGCCCAGCCGACGGCGATGGTCAATTTCGACGACTGCCGCGTGCCCGTCGCCAACCGGGTCGGCGAAGAGGGCGAGGGCTTCCGGATCGCCATGGCCGGCCTCGACGGCGGGCGGATCAACATCGCCTCCTGCTCGCTGGGCGGGGCGGGGCTCGCGCTCGATACAGCGAAGACTTACCTGCAGACCCGCAAGCAGTTCGGCCGGACGTTGGCCGAGTTCCAGGGCCTGCAGTGGCGGCTGGCCGACATGGCCACCGACCTGGACGCCGCCCGGCTGATGGTGCGGCGCGCGGCGCACGCGCTGGACAACAAGGACCCCAGGGCCACCCAGTACTGCGCCATGGCCAAGCGCTTTGCCACCGACACCGGATTCGACGTCGCCAATCAGGCGCTGCAGCTGCACGGCGGCTATGGCTACCTGCGCGACTATCCGTTGGAGCGGATCGTGCGAGACCTTCGGGTCCACCAGATATTGGAAGGCACCAACGAGATCATGCGGGTGATCACGGCGCGGGAACTGTTGCGGTAGGGGCAATCGTGCTAGTCTGACCACAATGGTCAGATTTGGAGCTTCGCGATGCGTGAAGTCGGATTGCTGGAAGCCAAGACACACCTTTCGGCCCTTGTCGCTGACGTTGAGCGGGGGGGGGAAACGATCATCATTACGCGTCATGGCAAACCGGTGGCCGAGCTGAAGCCTTCGCGGGCGGCTGTGGCTCCGCAGAGACGTCTCAGCGGCCCTGAACTCGCCGAGCGGTTTCGCAAACTTCGGGAACGTATATCGCGTGAGAGCCCGGAAACCGACAACCTGACGTGGGAGGAGATTCTCGACTGGCGCCGCGAATGACGCAGGTCGTTCTGGACGCCTCCGCAGCAATCGCGTTCCTGCTCGCGGCGCAGTCGACGCCGGCGGCCAGGGCCTTTCTCGCTGAATCAGAGGCGGGTGCGTTTCGCGCACCTGCGATCTTCACCTGGGAAGTCACCAACGTGCTGCAACGCCATACCGTTCAAGGCCTGCGCGTGGGAGCATTTGAACAGGCGCTGATCGAGCTCGCCGCCTTGCAGATCGCCATCGAGCCCCCAATGCTGGACGCGGAGGTCCAGCTCCTGGCGCGGGAAGCGTTTGCTCTCGGGTTGAGCGTGTTCGACGCCGCTTATCTCAAACTCGCCATGGATCACGGCGCTGCCCTGGCGAGCCGAGATGCGCGGCTATTGTCGGTCGCCCTTCGCCATGTGGAATGCATTGATCTGAGATGAAACACTGAACATGACCACTGACCCCGAAATCCTCGCCCGCGTCGAAGGCGCTGTCGGCCGGATCACCCTGAACCGTCCCGCCGCGCTTCACGCCCTGACCACCAACATGGTTCGTCTGATGACCCAGGCGCTGCTGGCGTGGCGCGCCGATCCGGCGGTCCAGCTGGTGATGTTCGACCACGCCGGCGAGCGCGGGTTCTGCGCGGGCG
>JANNFM010000218.1:0-3902 GCA_031379795.1 Alphaproteobacteria bacterium | reverse complement strand
GCGGCTCGACGGCAAGCTGACTTGGCCGGAACTTACCTGGTGGATTACGCGGATGGCCCGGCAGGCATCCTGGCGGTGCCGACCTACGCCTGACGACAGAGCGCTGACCCGGCCCCCAGGCCAAAGTGTAGGACCTATCAACCTGTGACGACCGCCGGCCCGGTCGGCGGCGCGGGAAAGGCCAACGGCGCCACAGCGGCCCCCGGCGATCCGGCGGTGACGGCCTCATAGATGGTGACACCGACCGGGCTGTAGGTGATCGCCTCCGTCAGCAGCAGGTATCCAAGCACGGACGCGACGCCCCAGCGCCACGCCGGATGGACGCGGCCCGTGCGTCGTCTGTCCGCCCACATCCCCACAACCGGGAAAACCAGGCTCACCGCCAACGTGGCCTCCCACGCCCAGGGCACCAGCAGTGGCATTGGCAACAGACGGCCTAGACCGGGTCCCAGCAAAACCGACATGGCGCAGAAATGCAGACGCCGGTGCCAATCTGATTGCCGTCGCAGCATGATGGCCGCCGTGGTCAGGCCGACAAAGGTCGCCAGGGACAGAGGATCCAGGATCAAAAACTGAAGCGGCCGGAAAAAGAACGGAACCTCGCCCCGGCGCACGATGGCGATGGTGACCGCACACCCAAGCACCACCATAGCGGGGACCCAGACGGCGGCGATCCAGCCCAGACGACGGTGCTGGGCCACGCGGCCGGTGGCCACGAAGATGTTCTGCAAGAGGTAGATCCCGACCCAGCCCATGAAAACGACCGCATGCGCATGAACCACCGGCGCAGCGGAAAAGCTGGAGCGTCCCATCGCCAGCTGCACCGAAAATCCGGCCACCAGCACCAGCGTCATGGCCATCGCGGCGCGCAGGAAAAAGCCTTCGTCCCGTGCACCCGGTGACGGCAATCCATCCGAAAAAGTCGCCATGTCGAGCCTCCCCCGCGGGAAGCCTAGCGCCAATCCCGAGCCCAGACTATCCGGATTTCCGCCCGGAGGGGTGCCACGCCCGCTTGCCCGACTCTCTTGTCCATCCCACCTTGAGCTCATGAGCCATCGCCCGACGGGTGCGGTGCCGTCCCGATTGGTGGCGGTGCTGGGTCCGACCAACACCGGAAAGACGCATCTGGCGGTGGAACGCATGCTGGGGCATGCGTCCGGCATGATCGGCTTGCCGCTCAGGCTGTTGGCGCGGGAGATCTATGACCGGATCGTCCGGGCTCGTGGCCCCCGATCTGTTGCGTTGATCACCGGCGAGGAAAAGATCGTTCCGCCACGGGCGACCTATTTCGTCTGCACCGTCGAGGCGATGCCACTGTCGCGGGAGGTGGAATTCCTGGCGGTGGACGAGATCCAGCTGTGCGCCGACCCGGAGCGCGGCCACGTCTTCACGCACCGCCTGCTGCACGCGCGGGGCACCGCCGAGACCATGCTGTTGGGAGCCGGCACCATGGCGCCGCTGGTGCGCCGACTGTTGCCGCACGCCGAGATCGTGACGCGCGAGCGGTTCAGCGCGCTGACCTATGCGGGTCCGAAGAAGCTGACCCGCCTGCCGCGCCGGACCGCCGTGGTCGCGTTCAGCGCTGACCAGGTCTACGCGATCGCCGAGTTGATCCGCCGCCAGCGGGGCGGGGCCGCCGTGGTGATGGGCAGTCTGTCGCCGCGCACCCGCAACGCCCAGGTGGCGCTCTACCAGTCGGGCGAAGTGGACTTCCTGGTGGCCACCGACGCCATCGGCATGGGGCTGAACATGGACGTCGACCATGTGGCCTTCGCCGGCCTGCACAAGTTCGACGGCAAGCGCAGCCGCTTCCTGCACGCCCAGGAGATCGGCCAGATCGCAGGCCGCGCCGGCCGTTACATGACGAACGGTACCTTCGGTGTTACCGGCGAGTGCGACGACATGGATCCGGATCTCGTGGAGGCCGTCGAGAACCATCAGTTCGAACCCGTCATCGGGGCCGAATGGCGCAACTCGAAACTCGACTTCAGCGCTCTGCCCCTTCTCTTGAAGTCCCTGGCCAGGTCGCCGGAACGCCAGGGTCTGAACCTCTCCGCCGAGGCGCTGGACGAGAAGACGCTCAAGGCGCTGGCCGGCGATGAGGAGATCGCGCACCGGGCACGGGACAAGGTCGCCCTGGCCCGGCTGTGGGAGGTCTGCCAGACGCCTGACTTCCGCAAGCTGGCGCTGGACGAGCATATCAGCCTGGCCAAGGGGTTCTTTCTGGCTCTGACCAGCGGTCGCAGGCGGATCGGCGACGACTGGATTGCCCGCCAGCACGCCCATCTGGACCGCACCGACGGCGAGATCGACACCCTGGCCACGCGGCTGGCCAATGTGCGGACGCTCGCCTATGTGGCCAACCGCCCCGACTGGCTGGCGGACCCGACCGGCTGGCAGGGCCAATTGCGGACCCTGGAAGAGCGCCTGTCCGACACACTGCACGAGCGGTTGATGGCGCGCTTCGTGGATCGGCGCACCAGCGCGCTGATGCGGGGCCTAAGGGTTCGCGAGGAGATGCTGGCCGGGGTCTCGGACGATGGGACAGTCACCGTCGAGGGCCACTTCGTCGGCAAACTGGCGGGCGTTGCGTTTGAGGCGGCCAAGGGCGCCACGATCCTGGAGGACAAGGCCCTGCGCGCGGCGGCCCTGCATGCGGTGGGTCCGGAAATCGCCAAGCGGCTTGGCAAGATGGCTGCGGACGAGGATGCGGCGTTTACGCTGACCCCCGATGGCGCGGTGCTTTGGAACGGGACCGTCGCGGGCGTGCTGGCCGGGGGCGAACCCTTCCGCCCACGCATACGGCTGTTGGGCGAACTGGGGCCGGAGGTGGCGCGACAGCGGGCGGGCCAGCGGCTGGAAGCCTTCCTGGTCGCCGAGGCCGGGCGGCGGCTGGCGGATCTGCGAAAGCTGGAAACGGCTGTCGGCGATGGCCGGATCAAGGGACTGGCCCGGGGTCTGGCCTTCCGGTTGATCGAAGCCGGGGGGGTGCTGGACCGGGCCGTCGTGCGCAATGAGGCCCGTGCGCTTAGCCAGGTTGAGCGGCGGACCCTGCGGGGTCTGGGCGTGCGACTGGGCGCGTTTTCGGTGTTTATGCCGGGCTTGTTGCGGCCCGAGGCGCGGGTCCTGACTCAGGCGTTGGCGGCACGAGACATTCCGGGATGGCGCCCCGCAGCCGGTCAACCCAGCCGTATGCCAGGGCAGATTCCAACAGCCCGGGCGCTGGCGGCGTTTGGCCTGCGTGCGGTGCGGGGTTGGGCCGTGCCGGTGGAACAGCTTGAGCGACTGGACGAGCTTCTGCGAAGCGGGACCAAATCGGGCGGCGGGATTGTCCTGTCGATCGAGGCGCAGGCAGAACTGGGCTGGACTGACGAACAGACCCGCGAAATCCTGAAGGGCCTGGACTTCGCACCCATCCGCCGCCCGGGCGAGCCCACCGCCTGGCGTCGTCGAGCGGAGCGCGAGTTCGCGGTGGAGAAACGCCCGATCATCGCCCCCAACTCGCCCTTCGCCGCCCTGGCCGCCCTGCGGAATGAGGCCGCACCCGCGCGCCACCCGCGTCGTCGTCGCCGGATCGCCAAGGCATGAGTGAGGGAGACGCCTGCCGCGCCGACCTCTGGCTCTGGCGTGCCCGTTTCTTCAAGACCCGTACGCTGGCGGCCGAGTTCGTGGAAAAGCGCCGCGTCCGCGTGACCCGGAACGGCCAGGAACACCGTCTCGACAAGCGCGCGCGGCCGGTGAGGGTCGGCGACCGGCTGGTGTTTGCCCTGGGCGGTCGTGTGGTGGCTGTTGTGGTCGAGGGTCTGGGGGAACGTCGGGGGCCGTCGGAAGAGGCCCGGACGCTCTACTCGACGTTGGAAATGGACGAAGGCGCTGGATGAGTTATCCCGCCACGTAGGCCC
>JANNFM010000120.1:0-15836 GCA_031379795.1 Alphaproteobacteria bacterium | reverse complement strand
TGGACTTGTCCGACACATCCAACCCGACATAAACTTCCATTGGGTCCATCCTCCTGTTTGAAGCGCAGCGATCCACTCGCTCCGACTTCGTATCCTCAGGTCTGGATGGGCCTACTTCAATTACGCGATGTCACCGTAATTATCCCAACTGTCACCGTAATTATCCCCACCGTCGACGCGGCTCAGCGACCGCCCTCGATCCGCGCGATGTCCTTGCGCAGCAGGTCGTTGACCAACTCGCTTAGCGAGGCGCCGCCCGCGCGGGCGCGGTCGAGGCAATAACCCAGCACGTCAGGGTCAAGGTGCACGGGCGGTACCAGTTCGGCGCCGGGTCGGTAGAAGCGGCCGCGCTGGGCGCCGCTGAAGTCGTATTCGTCTTTCATGGCCCTGCCTCGTCTTCGTACTGGCGGATCTCGTTGCGGGACGGCCGACGGGCCGAGATGATCCGAATGAGAACCCGGTCTGCGCTCAAGTCTACTTGGGTATGCACAACCAGCATCCGCTTCCCGCTGTAACCCAACGCTCTTCGCCGCCTGCGCCGGGTTCGTCCAGCCGCGACAGCGCCAGAGGATCGGCGAACACGCTCATCGCGTCCTCGAACCGCACGCCATGCTTCGTCCGGTTGGACTGCGCTTTCGCCGGGTCCCAGTCGAACTCGATCCGCAAGGCTCAGGTCCTCCGCACATCGAAACACCCGCTCACCGGAGCGCTTCGCCTCATCCAAACACCTCCGACTACAGCCCGGCGGCCATGGCCTGCGCCTCGCCAAGTTCGCGCTCGCAACCGTGATAGCCAAGTACGAATGAGGTTGTGAGGCGGCTCAACAGTTGGCGGACTTCTTGCCCCCGTACGCGGCCTTGAGGCTGCCGTCGGGGTTGTACAGGCCGCTCTTCATCAGCGACGCGTACGCAACTTCCTTGCTCGTGGCCGCGCGTCGCTTTTCCTCGATGTAACGGCTGAGTTCGTCCCTCGCGGCGTCGGTCATGTTGCGTGCTCGTTTCGCTGTGCAAAGAATCGTACGCCGCGCCGAGTCGGCAGCAAAGAGCGTTTGCGCGGGTTGCTGCGTTTTTTGCGTGGGACGGGTCGAGTCTCGATGGGGTGCGCGACCGCGCCCTAGTCCCTATTCCCTCTCGACCACCGTGTCATAGACGCCGTAGTGCGTGAGCCCCGCGTAGCTCTCGATACCTGTGTAGCGCAGCGAGGCGACCTCAAGCCACGAAGCGTAGGTGTATGGGCAAGGCGTCGCCTCATTCTAACTTGCGTTATCGACGTTGCCGGAGCTCGCGAGCGTGATCGACAAACTCTGCGAGTGACATCAGCGCTGGTCGCTGCGCGGGTCTGTAGGTCTCCTGAATTCGTGATGGAACGACCAAATGAAGGCGTTTCATCTTCATTTCTTCGGTCTGGGTTTCCGAAATCCCGGGTTCCAGGGTGAGCAAGTGTTTCTCCGGGATCCTTTCGGCTTCGGACAGCACCTGTCTCCAGCGATCTTTGCAGGTCGTCTTGGACC
This sequence comes from Alphaproteobacteria bacterium, assembly GCA_031379795.1. Lineage (GTDB taxonomy): Bacteria > Pseudomonadota > Alphaproteobacteria > Caulobacterales > Caulobacteraceae > Phenylobacterium. The sequence continues at coordinate 14,326 of JANNFM010000120.1, read as the reverse complement.
CCAGCATCAGCAGCTGATCGGTCGGAAAATCAGGGTTCCGGTAGGCGTCGCTTCCCGGAAACAGGAAGTCCGGCCGGTTTCGGTTCTCCGTTTCAGCCCCGCGCTGAAATGTCAGATCGAACCTCTGGAATACCAGCTCGACATGGTTCTCGAGCGCAGCACCAGCCCTCGCCTTTCGCCGGTTCTGAACGCTGAGCGAGAAGCTGAGAAAGCCGTCGACATCGATAGTGTCATCTGCCGCAAAGCCCGCGCGCAGGCGCTCAGCGACGATCCGCCGTTCAAGTCGGCGGAAGAGTTGCTCCTCCCGCTCGATCCACGCCAGCAAAGCAGAGTCGGCGTCATCCCTGGGATCGACTTCAGGCAGCGTACTCCTCGCGAATTCCGAGAAGGCTCGCGTCGAGGGGAAGGCGAGGCCGAACCTGTCGATCAACCCATCGAAGCGTTCCTCAGCGGGACCTTCGGCGTCGATACCCAATTCCTGCAATACGAGGCGGACGACAAAATCCGTCTCGCGGGGCCGGGCTTCAAACTCTCGCGCCTCGAAGTCCTGCCCGCTCGGTTCCTCCAGTCCAAACAACCAGAGCAGCTGAGTTCGTATGGTTGAACCTGCTGGCGCCACGATCACCATCATCTCGTCGTCTGGCCGCCGGGCGATGAAGATAGCGTCACCGGCGCGTGCCCGGGAGGTCACTGCATTGGTCGGAAAATAGAGCCTGTACTCTGACCGCGTTGGATGGCGCTCCCTTGCGTCATACCAGGTCAGGAAGCCATCCTCCGCAACCGTTTCGCCGTCATCACCAAGGAGCAAGAAGCGCGTGCTGAAGGTTTTCGGCTGATCGGTTCCCAGCACCCGCTTCAGCGCCTCGGTTCCATTGTACTCATGCTGGTTCGAGACAAGAATATCAGCCTCTACCGCCGTCAGCGTCTTGAACACGACCCCCTGGAAGTGATCCGACAAACTGCCCCGGCTCATTGCCGCACTCCGCGAAGTTCCAGGGAAGGTCCCACGCCCCTGATCCAGCTTTCGCACTGATCAATCACCTGATCCAGCGGCATGCGGGTTCGTCCCTTGAGGGCGCACTCCCAGACGACACCTGTCCGCCACCCCGACGCCTGAAGCCGGTCAAGCGCAAGCGCGTCAACCACCCGGTTCCGATCAATCTTCGCCGCCCAGAACTCCGGGCGTGTAGAGGGCATGCGGAACAGGTGGCAGTCGTGGCCATGCCAGAAGCACCCATGGGCAAACAGTACGGCCCGACGCGCGGGAAACACCAGATCGGGCCGACCCGCCAGGTCGCCGACGTGCAGCCGATAGCGCAGACCCCGGGCATGCAGACCCTGGCGCAATTGCATTTCAGGTCGGGTGTTCTTGCCCTTGATGCCCGACATCATCCGGCTGCGGGTCGCCGCATCGACGACGTCAGGCAACCGCGCGCTCGCGCTCCGGCTCTACCGACAAAGCGTGGACGAGGTGCGGCTCCATGTGCCGGGCGATGGCCTCAACCACCGGCACGACCACGGCGTTGCCGAACTGCCGATAGGCCTGGGTGTCGGAGACCGGGATTTTCACAGGTGCGCGACCGGGCCGGTCAAAGCCCATCAACCGGGCGCATTCGCGAGGTGTCAGGCGACGAGGCACACGCCCTTTCCCCTGGTCGATGAGAATTTCGGAGCCGTCCTTGTGATAGCGAGCCGAAAGGGTGCGGGCGACGTTGTCGGGCCCGACCAGCCCGAAGCCGAAGCCATTGCCCTGTTGACGATGCTTTTCTGCGTAGTTCTGCAGATAGGTCCAGAGGTGCTGGCTGAGGGTATATTTCGACGCCGCCACGCCGCGCAGTCCCTCGCTGTAGGGTTCCTCAGGCTTTTCGACCTCAGCCACACCGTGCAGGATCGAGGCGAGCGTCGGCGCGGCGTCAGGGATCGGCAGGTCCAGCATCGAGAACGCCGAAGGGTCCCGGAACCCGACGATGAAAATCCGCTCCCGGTGCTGGGGGGTCCAGGCGCGCCCATCCACGACCCGGTAGCTGATATGGTAGCCAAGCTGCTCACTCAGCACTTCCTTGATTACCTCGAAGGTACGACCCCGGTCGTGACTGGTCAGGTTCTTGACGTTCTCGAGCAGGAACGCGGCTGGGCGATGATGGGCGATGATGCGCGCCACGTCGAAGAACAGCGTCCCTTGGGTCTCATCGGCGAACCCGTGAGCGCGATTGAGCGAGTTTTTCTTGGATACCCCGGCCAGGGAAAACGGCTGGCAGGGGAAACCCGCCAGCAGGACGTCAAACGCCGGAATGTCGGCCTCCGGCACCTCGCGGATATCCCCGGCAATGGGGTGCGGGTCGTGGGGGAAGTTCGCCTTGTAGGTAACTTGCGAGAACCGGTCCCATTCGCTGGTGAAGACACAGCGGCCGCCGATGGATTCGAAGCCCCGGCGCAGGCCGCCGATGCCGGCGAACAGGTCGATAAACCGGAAGGCGGGCTCCCTCTGGGGTTCGACGGTGCGGGCGGGACGGTGGGCCTGGAGGACCTCAAGCACCGCTCTTTTGGGTTTTGTCTCGCCACGCTCCCAGCGATAGCCCGTTCGTTCGTCGTACCCCGCCAGATCAGCAGCCTCGGCGACCGACAGGCCAGCTTGCAGTCGGAGAGTTTTGAAGTCTGCCACGAATCGCTCCTGGGTCGAATTGCGACAGGCTGTCGTTATTCGGCCCCCACAACAAGGCGGTAACGCGTCCCGGACAGCACCGGCGCACCATGCCATCGCGACACAAATTCTGGCTCAGTGACACCATTGGCCGCAAGGGCAGCGACCATCCCACGCGCGATCACTTGCACCACCGGCACGACGACTGAGTTCCCGAACTGACGCCAGGCCTGACTGTCAGAGACCGGAATCCTGAAATGGGCTCGACCAGGCCCGTCAAAACCCATCAGCCTTGCGCACTCACGCGGTGTCAGGCGGCGTGGTGTCTGGCCCGGCCTGCGTCGGATGAGGATTTCGGACCCGTCCTTGTAGTAACGTGCCGAAAGTGTCCGGGCTACGTCTTCAGGTCCGCAAAGGCCAAACCCGAACCCATTGCCCAGTTGCCTGTGCTTCTCGGCATAAGCTTGCAGGTAGCCCCACATGTGCGACGTCAGGCCGTAGCGATCCGCTACACGTGCTTCTGGACCGATTGTGTATGGCAACTCCGCAACCTCTGACCCGTCCTCTGGATGCAGGATGGCCGACAGACGCGGCCCGGACGACGGCGACCGCAGATGGAGGTTTTCGAAACTGAAATCGTTGGCGTCACGGAAGCCGATGAGGAAAATGCGTTCGCGATGCTGAGGCGTCCACCCGCGCGCATCGATGACCCGCCAGTGAAGATGATACCCGAGATCATCAGCGAGGATTTTCCGGATTATCCGGAATGTCTCACCCCGGTCGTGGCTGACCAGGTTCTTCACGTTCTCCAGCAAGAAGGCTCTGGGCCGATGAGCCTCCAGGATGCGCTTGATGTCGAAGAAGAGCGTGCCTTGGGTCGGACAATCGAAGCCGTGCGGTTGGTTGAGTGCGTTCTTCTTTGTAACGCCAGCGATGGAGAAGGGCTGGCAGGGAAATCCGGCCAGCAGCACGTCATGTTCCGGAATAGATTCCGCGCTGACCGAACGTATGTCACCGGCGATTTCATGCCCGTCCATCCGAAAATTTTCCGCATAGGTCCGGCGACTGAACGGGTCGATCTCACTGGTGAAAACGCAGGACCCACCGGCGGCCTCAAACGCAAGTCTGAGTCCACCTATCCCGGCAAACAGATCGATGAATCGAAGCGTTCCGGGTACCGGAGTGGTGATCGCCGGAAAGCCCAGAGTTTGTTGGGGGGATGACCATCCCTGCGGCGGATCAAGGTATCCAAGCTCGACCGCACGTATCGCAGCCTGTCGCCCGGCGCGTCGGACGAGAAGTTCGAATTCACCATTGTCGCAAGAACCCATGCCGCCATGTTGGATCAAAACAAGAACCAGAACAAGTCAAGAACGCAGAGGGTTACTTCAACGCGCCCTCCCGCGCCGAGCCTGCCGCCTGCCCCCTCCACCCCCCGCTCTTCGGCGGGCGGTCCCCCTCCCGCCGCTTTGCGGGGGAGGTGAGGGTGTCACTTGACCGACGCACGGGTAAGGGCGGCAAATGGGGCGCGGTGCGCTCAAGACGCGCTAGGGAGAGAGACGTCATGGACAGGGCCTTTGATCTGGTGGTGCGGGGCGGGACCGTGGTGGATGGGTCGGGGGCCCCTCGGTTTGAGGCGGATGTGGGGGTCCGGGACGGGCGGATTGCGGCGGTGGGGGCCATCAGCGGCTCCGGGGCCGAGGAGATCGACGCGCGCGGCCAGATCGTGACGCCGGGGTTTGTGGACATCCATACGCACTATGACGGTCAGGCCACCTGGGACGGGCGAATGCAGCCGTCGTCCTGGCATGGGGTGACGACGGTGGTGATGGGGAATTGCGGCGTGGGGTTTGCGCCGTGCCGGCCCGCCGACCACGACCGGCTGATCCAACTTATGGAGGGGGTGGAGGATATTCCGTTTCCGGTGCTGAGCGAGGGGTTGCCGTGGAACTGGGAGAGCTATCCCGAGTATCTGGACGCGCTGGCCACGCGGCGGTTCGATGTGGATATCGCCAGCCAGTTGCCGCATGCGGCGCTGCGGGTGTTTGTGATGGGCGAGCGCGGGGTCAACCGCGAGCCTGCGACCCCGGCCGATATCCAGGCCATGGCCGCGATTGCAAAACGCGCAATGGAGGCCGGTGCCATCGGGTTTGGCACCTCGCGCACGCTGAACCACCGATCCTCGGACGGGTCGCCGATTGCGACGCTGACGGCGGGGGAGGATGAGCTGACCGGGATTGCCATGGGGATGGCGGCAGCTGGCAAGGGTGTGTTGCAGGTGGTGTCAGACTTTAATGACCCCGCCGAGGAGTTCGCCATGCTGCGGCGGATCGTGGCGAAGTCGGGACGGCCGCTGTCGTTCTCGCTGTTGCAGAGCCCGCGTGATCCGGAACAGTGGCGCTTCATGCTGGAGCAGATGACTGAGGCCAAGGAAGCCGGGCTGCAGATCCGCGCCCAGGTGGCGACACGGCCGGTGGGGGTGTTGTTCGGGCTGGAACTGACGGCCAATCCGTTCAGTACCTATCCGGCCTATCGCGAGATCAAGGACCTGCCGCTGGCTGAGCGTGTGGCCAGGCTGCGCGATCCGGCGTTCCGGGCGCTGCTGTTGGCGCAGGAGCCGGACAGCGGTCGCGCGCCGGGCCTGTCACCGGCCCGGGCCTGGGAGCGGATCTTTCCGATGGGCGATGACAACCCGGACTATGAGCCGACGACGGACACCTCGGTCGCGGCGATCGCGGCGGCGCGGGGCGTTGATCCCCGCGAGGTGGCGCTGGACCACATGCTGGACGGCAAGCCGGGCGACGGGCGCGGCATGCTGTACCTGCCGTTGCTGAACTATGCGCAGAACAGCCTGGATCCGGCCTGGGCGATGCTGCAGCACGACTGCGTGGTGCCCGGGCTGTCGGACGGCGGCGCCCATGTGGGGATGATCTGCGACGGCAGTTTCCCGACCTCGAACCTGATCCACTGGACGCGGGACCGTACGCGGGGGCCGAAGCTGAGCCTGGAGCACATGATCAAGGGCCAGTGCCGCGATACCGCCGAGACGGTGGGGCTGTTTGACCGGGGGCTGATCGCGCCGGGCTATCGGGCGGACCTGAACGTCATCGACTATGACCGGCTGACGCTGAAGGCGCCCAGCGTCGCCTACGACCTGCCCACCGGCGGTCGCCGGCTGATCCAGAGGGTCGATGGGTACACCGCGACGATCGTCGCGGGACACGTAACCTACCGGGACGGGACCCCCACGGACGCCCTGCCCGGTCGCCTGCTGCGGGGCGGACAGCCGGCCCCCGTCGCTATGGCCGCAGAATAGGAGCGCCCGGATGAACGCCGTCACCCCCGACTTGATGCCGCAGGTTCTGGAGACCGCCTGTGAATGGGACGCCGCCCAGGTGGCCGACCCCGCCCGATGGACCGAGACGCTGTCGGCGGCAGAGGTCGACGAACTGGACGCCGCCGTGGCTCACGCCCAGGTCGCCTCGGACAACTTCCTGGCGATCGGGAAGGCCGACTTCCCCTTGCCGACGCTGGGGTTGCGGCTGAAAGCCATCGAGAAAGAGCTGATCGACGGACGCGGCTTCGTGCGGATTCGCGGTCTGCCCCGGGATCGCTGGAACAATGACCAGATGAGCCTGGCCTACTGGGGGATCGGCGCGCACCTGGGCAAACCCTGGCCTCAGAACGCCAAGGGCCATGTGCTGGGCGACGTCACCGACCACGGCAAGGCGGCGAACGACCCGACATCGCGCGGCAACGAGATCGGCCTGGTCGGCCTGGACTTCCACTGCGACGGCTCGGACCTGGTGGGCCTGATGTGCCTGCAGACCGGGATCTCCGGCGGGCTGTCGGCGGTCTGCAACTCGGTGGCCCTGCACAACCGGCTGGTCCGCGAGCGCCCCGATCTGGCGGCCGAACTCTACAAGCCCCAGCCCTTCGACTATCGCGGCGAGCAGGCGCCCGGGAAGCAAGGCTGGTACCTGATGCCGGTGTTCACCCGCCATGCGGACCGATTGTTCGTCCGGCTGATCCGGCCCTACATCCTGGCGTCACAGCGCCATGCCGATGCGCCCCGCCTGACCGAAAAGGCCCTCGAGGCGCTGACGTGGATGCAGGATCAGGCCGAGGGCGGCGCCTATTCGGTGATGATGGATTTCCAGCCCGGCGACATGCAGTTCATCAACAACTACCACGTGCTGCATGGGCGCACCTCGTATGAGGACGATCGCGCCGTCGGCAAGATCCGGCACCTGAAGCGTCTGTGGCTCGAGACCGAGGTGCTGGCGGAGCGGCCGGCCCAGTTCGTGAACCGCATGGGAGGCCACTGGGCGAAGACGCTCACCATCAGCCGTATGGACGCAGGTCACTGACCCCATGACAGATCTTGTTTTGCGCCACGACCATGAGGGCGCGGCGACCCTCACGATCAATCGTCCGGACAAGCTGAACGCGCTGAACGTCGAGGTGTTCGTCGAGCTGGACGCCCATGTGAAGGCATTGGCGCGTGAAACCGAAACCGTGGGCCTGGTAATCCTGCGCGGCGCGGGACGGTGTTTCTCTGCCGGGCACGACCTGGGCGACATCTCGACGGGCGAGAAACTGCCGGAGCCGTTTTACCAGTCCAAGGTGATCGAGCGGCTGGCGGGCCTGCCACAGCCGGTGATCTCGGCGGTGCATGGGCACTGCTACACCGGCGCTCTGGAACTGGCCCTGGTGGGGGATATCATCTTCGCCGCCGAGGGCGCGAAGTTCGCCGACACCCACGCCAAGTGGGCGCTGACGCCGGTGTGGGGCCTGAGCCAGCGGCTGCCGCGCCGGGTGGGGACCTATCGGGCGCGCGAGCTGATGCTGACCTGCCGCACGGTGGGCGGGATCGAGGCCGAGCGGATCGGGCTGGCGGACATCTGTGTGCCCGACGCCGAATTCGACGCGAGGCTGGAGGCGCTGGCGGCGCAGATCCTGGCCAATTCCTGGTTCAGTCACCGGGCCAACAAGGCGCTGCTGACGGAGACCGACGGGCTGTCGATGGAGGCCGGACTGGCGCACGAGATCTTCCGGGGTCAGGGGCGCGGGCCGGATATGCAGGCGCGGATCTCCGGGTTCCAGAACAAGACGGTGAAGCAGAGCTAGGGCGCGCAACCGCGTCAACGCAGTTGGGTGGGTGGCGCCGAACAGCGGTTCTCGCCATAACCGCGCGATGTCGCTTGCCGAAGCTCAACTTGCACCGCTGGACGCTGCGCGGGAGATCCTGCGGCGCACGTTCGGGCATGCCGAGTTTCGGGGGCTGCAGGCCGATGTGATCGCCGAGGTGCTGGCGGGCCGCAATGCGCTGGCGGTGCTGCCGACCGGGGGCGGCAAGAGCCTGTGTTATCAGATCCCCAGTCTGATCCGGCCGGGCCTGGGGTTGGTGGTGTCGCCGCTGATCGCGCTGATGACCGATCAGGTGGCGGCCCTGGTGCAATCGGGCGTGGCGGCAGCCCGGCTGGACAGCAACATCGAGCCCGAGGCCAAGGTCGAGACCTGGGCGCGGATCGACGCGGGCGAACTGGACATCCTTTACATCTCGCCCGAGGGACTGATGCAGCCCTGGATGCAGGATCGCCTCAGCCGCATTCCCCTGTCGCTGATCGCCATTGATGAGGCCCACTGCGTCAGCCAGTGGGGGCATGACTTCCGGCCCGAATACAGGATGCTGGGGCGGCTGGCCGACCTGTTTCCGGGCGTGCCCCGGCTGGCGGTGACGGCGACGGCGGACGCCCGGACGCGGGAGGACATTCGCGCCGAACTGCGGCTGGAGAACGATGCGGAATTCGTGGCCAGCTTTGCCCGGCCCGAGCTGATCCTGTCGGCGGAACGCAAGCGCGGGGCTGACAAGCGGGTGGTGGAGCTGGTGACGGCGCGTCCGGGGCGCTCGGGCGTCGTCTATGCCGGGTCGCGCGACAAGACCGAGAAACTGGCCGAACTTCTGCGCGATGCCGGGGTGCCGGCGCTGGCCTATCACGCGGGGCTGGACAAACGCCTGCGCGAGACGCGGCTGACCGAGTTTCTGGCGGCGGATGCGGCGGTAATGGTGGCGACCATCGCGTTCGGCATGGGGGTGGATAAACCCGACGTGCGGTTCGTGATCCATGCCGATCCGCCGGGCTCCATCGAAGCCTACTGGCAGGAGATCGGCCGGGCTGGACGCGACGGCGAGCCCGCAGAGGGGATCACGTTGTACGGGGCCGCTGACATGTCCTGGGCGTTGCGCCGGATTTCCGAGCGCGAGATGGACGACGCGGTCAAGCAGGTGCAGGTCCGCAAGGTGCGCCAGCTCTACACCTTGCTGGACGGTGCCGGGTGCCGGGCGGCCACGGTGCGGCGTTACTTTGGCGAAGAGGGGGTCGAGGTCTGCGGCCAGTGCGACCTGTGCGCCGGGACGGTTGAGACCATAGATGCCACACTGGCGGCCCAGAAGGCACTGTCGGCGGCGGCGCGGCTGGGCGGGCGTTACGGTCGCGGGCGGCTGGTGGATCATCTACTGGGCAAGACCAAGGATGTGCGGCCGGAGGAATCGGCGCTGTCCACCTGGGGCATCGGGCAGGAGCTTTCGGCCGGGCAATGGCGCGACCTTTGTGAACAGCTGTTGTTCGAGGGGCTGCTGCGCGAGGACCCCAATGACGGGCGGCCTTTGGTGGGGGTCGGTGACGCGGAGGCGGTGCGCGCGGTGTTCCGGGGCACGCAGCGGGTGATGATGCGCAAGCACCCGGACGGGGCCGAGGATGGGCCCCGCGCTGCACGCAAGGGCAAGCGCGCGCGGACGGCAGCGGCGGCGCTGTCGCCCTCCGATCAGCCACTGTTCGAAGCGCTGCGCGCCTGGCGCACGGCCCAGGCCAAGGCGCAGCACGTGCCGCCCTATGTCATCTTCAGCGATCGCACCCTGACCGAGATCGCCACCGCCAAACCGACCAGCCGCGCCGCTCTGGAACGCGTCAACGGCGTCGGCGAGGCCAAGCTGGCGCACTATGGCCAGGCAGTGCTGGAGTTGGTGGGGGGATTTGGGGACCCGCACCCCGACCCGATCACAATTGTCGAGCGGGCGCAGGATCTGAGGCGGGAGATGTCACCGCCGGAGCGCCTGCTGTGGGCCCAGCTCAAGGGGCGCCAGCTGGAAGGTTTCAAGTTCCGCCGCCAGCATCCCTTCGCGCCTTATGTGCTGGACTTCTATTGCGTGAGCAAGAAGCTGGCGATCGAGGTCGATGGAGAAGGGCACTCCATGGGCGACCAGCCCATGCGCGACGCGCGCAAGGATGGCTTTCTGAAGAAGCATGGGATCCGGGTGCTTCGGATCTCGGCGGAGGACGTCTTCCAGGAAATGAACGCCGTCGTCCTCACGATCCTCGCCGAGCTTGAAGCGTAGTAGACACGCCAAGTATTGAAGGCGTTCTGGCTTCCCCCTTCAAGGGGGAAAGCGGCGCGAGGCCCCGCAGGGGCAAGTCGCCGATGGGGGGAGCAGGGTCCGATTCACCTCCCCCATCGGCCACTCGCGCTCCGCGCATCGGGCCGCTTTCCCCCGCGAGCGGGGGAAGCCGGGAGCGCGTTGGCTGGCCGGGTCTTGCGACCTGGAAGCTTGCAGGGCGGCGTTGTGCTCACGATCCTCGCCGAGCTTGAGGCGTAGCAGGTCCTCGAAGAGTTCAAGGCTTCCCGAATTCCCCCTTCAAGGGGGAAAGCGGCGCGAAGCCCCGCAGGGGCCAGTCGCCGATGGGGGGAGTATCATCTGATTCACCTCCCCCATCGGCCACTCGCGCTCCGCGCATCGGGCCGCTTTCCCCCGCGAGCGGGGGAAGGCAGGAAGCCCGGCTTTCCTCGTCTATTTAGAACTTCGCCTTTACCTCGACGCCGATGGTGCGGGGGTCGTTGACGAAGCCGGTCAGGTTGTTGAAGTCGATGGCGCCTTCCAGGCTCTTGTCATTGGTGATGTTGCGACCGAAGGCGGCGATTTCCCAGGCTTCGCCGGGGGCGCGGTAGCCGATGCGCAGACCGCCTTCCAGCAGCTTGGCGTCGTTGAACTCGGCCGACTCATAGAGGAAGAAGTTGATCTTCGAGCGATAGGCCCAGTCGCTGAACACAAACACCGAGCCCTCGCCCACCGGCCAGGAATAGCCGGCGGTGACACTGGCGATCCAGCGGGGTGCATTGGGCAGGTTGTTGCCGTCGATACCCACGGTCCCGGCGATGGGGCCAACCGGGTCACGCACGGTACAGCCCGCGCCGCAAGGCTGGGTGAACAGGGCTGAGTCCTGGATCTCGGTGTGGTTGTAGGACAGACCCGCCGTCAGCAGCAGGCGGTCCATGGGCTCGGCCTCGGCGTTGAATTCGAAGCCGTAGCCCGTGGCCTTGTCGGCGTTCAGCAAGCGGTTGAAGTTGGCGCCGCCGCCCACCGCCGTCACCTGCAGATCGTTGGCGCGATAGTAGAAGACGCTGGCGTCAAAGCGCGCGCGGCCTTCGGCGGCCGTACCCTTCACACCGGCTTCGTAGGACATCACCGTCTCTTTCCTGGCGACCGACAGGGTGTCACCGAACACGAGGCGACCCTGGATCGAGGGGGCCCGGTAGCCGCGTGCGACGCGGGCGTAGAGGTTCATGTCGTCGCTGGCCGCATAGGTGGCGCTGACGTTGAAGCTGACGTCGGTGGAGTTAGGGCTGGTGCGCAGCACGCGGGTGTTCGGCGCGCCGAATGGCGAGCGCGTACGCTGGGCCAGGAAGTCCTTGTTGTCGTCGGAATAGCGGATACCGCCGGCGAGCTTCAATTGTTCGGAGACGTCATAGTCGAGGTTGGCGAAGAGGGCCCAGCTCTCGGTCTTCTGGTTCTGATAGGCGCGGCCATCGACCGTGCCGCCCGCCAGGGTGTTGAAGCTGTAGCTGTCGATCTTGATGCTCTCGTTGAAGTAGAAGGCGCCGACCGTGTAGCCCAGCGGGCCGTTGTCGCCGGCCAGGCGGATTTCCTGGGTGAACTGGCCGTGGAACGGCACGCCGTCCGCGCTTTCCGACGGGAAGGGGATGAAGCCCGGGCCAAACGGCGGGGCGAATGAAGCGCCGAAGCCGCCGTCGATGTCGGCGCGCGAGTAGGTGTCGACCCGCTCATAGGCGGTGATGGAGGTCAGCGCAGGCATGCCGTCGCCGAAATCGTAGTTGAGCTTCAGGCTGGCGCCCGAGGATTCGACCTTCTGGATGGCCCGGCCCTGGGCGTCCTGGCTGATCTTGTCGCGCTCGAAACCGGCGACAAAGTTGTTGGTGCCCCTCTGGATGATGTTGGCGCGGAAGACCCGCGGCGTGCCGTTCAGGTGCTGGTAGTGCAGGTTCAGCAGGGCGCTGAATTCGGCGGTGGGCGTGTAGAGCAACTGGCCGCGCAGGGCGATCTGGTCGTAGCCCTCGCTGTCGTTGTTGTCGCCGCCGCGGGTGTTGTCCACCCAGTCGCTGCGGCGCTGGTACAGTCCCGAAAGGCGCGCGGAGAGGACGTCGGCGACGATGGGGCCAGATAGGGCGCCTTCGAGATTGACGGTCGAGAAGGTGGCGTAGGAGGCTGAGGCATAGCCGCCGAATTCCTGGGTCGGCTTGGCGCTTTCAAACTTCAGCACCCCGGCGGGGGTGTTGCGGCCGAACAGGGTGCCCTGCGGTCCGCGCAGTACTTCCACCTGGGCGATGTCGAACAGCGGGAAGCCCTTCAGCACCGGGTTTTCCAGCACCACCTCGTCATAGACAAACGAGACGGGCTGGGAGGCGTTGATGTCGAAGTCGGTGTTGCCGAGGCCCCGGATATAGGGGCGCGGGAAGGTGCGGCCGAAGCTGGATTCCAGGGTCAGGCTGGGCACCCGGGCCGACAGCATGCGGATGTCGCCGCCGCCCGAGCGGATGGCGTCCAGCTTCTGGCCGCTGACCGCGGTGACGGACAGGGGCACGTCGTTGATGTTTTCCGACTTCTTTTGCGCCGTGACGATGACTTCGCCGAGCGTGGTCGCCTCATCGGCGGCAGCAGCCACCTGAGGCAGGGCCAGCGCCAGGACAAATGCGGAGACAGAAACGCCGGCCACGAGCCTGGCGCGCTTGGACGCGAACGTCGTCATCGGGAAACCTCTGGTGATCTGTGGGCCAAAGGAGGGAGCCTTGGCCTTCCGGAGGGCTAGCTACACTATGATGCGACGCTTCGGCTTTGGCCTTGAGGTCCATGTCACAATTCTGTCGAGTTGCGTGCCCGAGGCGCAACAGTCGGCGGAATCGCAGGCTTGCGGTATGGCGGGGCTGGATTGAAGGAGTCGCCGGGTGAATGACATCGAGCTGAACGCGCTGGGCACGCAGGGCATGGCCGCCCTGGCCCGTGGTGGCCACGCCGAGGCGTTGCGCTGTTTCAACGCCATTGTTGGCGCGGGGCGGGCGGACGGCACCGTCTGGGTGGCGCTGGCGCTGGTGCGGCAGGCGTTTGGGGACCCTGACGGCATGGCGGCGGCGCTGGACGCGGCGCTGAAGCTGGAACCGCAGAATGTGCGGGCCCTGCTGATGAAGGGCGACATATTTGCCGCGGCCGGCGATCGACGCGCGGCGGTCAGCTTCTATGGAGCGGCGCTGGATCTGGTGCCCGACACCGAGGGCTTGCCGCCCGAGGCGGTGTCGGAAATCGACCGGGTGCGCGGGGCGCAGGCGCGACTGAATGAGGCCCTGCACGCCGACCTGACGCAGGGGCTGATGGCGCGGGGCTATGACCCGGCGACGGCCAGCGCCCGCTTCATCGAGTCGCTGGAGCTGCTGGCCGGTCGCAAGACCCGCTATATTCAGGAACCCCGGTCGTATTTCTTCCCCGGCCTGCCGACGATCCAGTTCTATACGCGCGAGGACTTTCCCTGGCTGGACGCCATCGAGGCCGCCAGCGGTGACATCCTGGCCGAGCTCATGGCGCTGATGGCGGACGGACCGGAGATCTTTTCGCCCTATATCGAGGCCGAGGCGAACCGGCCCGCGACGGAGGCCGATCTGCTGGAAAACGACGACTGGAGCGCGTGTTATCTGTGGCGCGACGGCGCGCCGGTGGCGGAGATCGCATCGCGCTGTCCGAAGACCATGGCAGCGCTGGAACACGCCCCGCTGGAGCGGATCGCCGGGCGCTCGCCCTTTGCGCTGTTCTCGAAGCTGACGCCCGGGGCAGTAATCGCGCCGCACACGGGGTTTCACAACTCACGGCTGGTGTGTCACCTGCCGCTGATCGCGCCGAAAGGCTGCTGGTTCCGGGTCGGCAACGAGACCCGCACCTGGGAGCCGGGCAAGGCCTTTGTGTTCGACGACACCATCGAGCACGAGGCCCGCAACGAGAGTGATCAGACCCGCATCGTGCTGATCTTCAACATCTGGCGTCCGGAGTTGACGGACGCCGAGCGCGGGCTGGTGGCCGGGCTGATGGAAGGGATCGTGGGGTTGTAGGGGCGGCGAACGCCTCCTCTCCTCCGCGAGCGCAGCGAGTGCATGGAAGTGAGTCTGTTACCAGTTGGGCAGGCGTTGCGGTCTTTCTCCTCCCCCGACGGGCTACGGCATTCACACAACGTATAAATTGTATATATATCAATGAATTGGGTGCGCGGCCTTCTCCCCTTGTGGGAGAAGGTGGCCTGCGTAGCAGGTCGGATGAGGGGTCGATTCCCCTTACAGAATAACACTCTG
>JANNFM010000074.1:0-2689 GCA_031379795.1 Alphaproteobacteria bacterium | reverse complement strand
CCGAACCGTGTTGTGAAAGGCTCGCCATCAGCGGTCAGGCCCCATCGGGTGAACCAGGGTTCAAAGAGGGTGAGGGGGGTCACAATGTATGGCCTCTATCGATAGACCTCGCGCCGGTGCGCGACCCGCACCACCAGCACCTTGATCCGGGCGTCCTCGATCCTGGACACCACGCGATAGTCTCCGATCCGCCAGCGCCAATAGCCGGCGTGGTCGCCCGTCAGGGCGCTGCCGATCTCGCGGGGATTGTCGAGCACGGCGATACGGTCTTCGAGCGTACTGATGATCCTCGCCGCGACCGTGCGGTCCAGCTTTTTCAGGTCCTTTGCCGCCTCCGGCAGGAACTCAATCGCCCAGGCCAAGCTCGGCCTTCAGGGTCGCCAGCGGGATCGCGTCGCCGTCGCGGAAATCCCGCAGCCGTTCTTCGGCGAGGTAGAAGTCTTCCAGATCATCGAGGTGCGCGGCAATCGCCTCGCGCGCGTAGAAGGTCTTGGTGCGCCCGGTCCGGGCAGCCAGCGCTTCCAGCCGCTGTTCGGTTTCGACGTCCAGTCTGATTGCCAGCATCTGCGCCTCCTGTTGCTATACAGATATAGCGGACACAGGGTGATCGCAAGACTCAGCTCTGATACGCCCGCTCGCCGTGCGTCCCCATGTCGAGACCGTCCTCGATGGTTTCCGGGCTAGCGCGCAGGCCGACGGTGAACTTGCAGAGCAGCAGGATGGCGGCTGAGGCCACAGCCGACCAGGCGCACACAGCCGCGACGCCCAGGGCCTGAACGCCCAACTGGGATCCCGCGTCCATGCCCTCGGCATAGCCCACGCCCCCCATCACCGGCGAGGCGAGGCCCGCGACCATCAGGGTCCCCAGGATCCCGCCAACGCCATGCACGGCGAAAACATCCAGGCTGTCATCCAGATTGAAGCGGTGCTTGACGATATCGACCGCGTGGAAACAGACCAGGCTGGCCAGAGCCCCCAGGATTACCCCGCCCAGCGGGCCGACAAACCCCGACGCCGGGGTGACGGTGGCCAGGCCGGCGACCACGCCGGTCACCACGCCGACCATGCTGGACCGGCCAAACTTGATCTTCTCGATCAGCGCCCAGACGAGGCCGGCGGTCGCCGCCGACATGTGGGTGGCCACAAGAGCCGAGCCTGCCGCGCCGTCCGCCGCCAGCGCGCTTCCGGCGTTGAAGCCGTACCAGCCCACCCAGAGCATGCCGGCCCCCATCATGGTCATGCCGGGGTTATGGGGGGGATGCATGACCCTCGGAAATCCGTCGCGCGGACCCAGCATGGCGACCGCTACCAGGGAGGCGACGCCCGCCGTGGCGTGAACAACCAGACCGCCCGCATAGTCCATCACCTTCAGGCCCGCCAGCCAGCCGCCGCCCCAGACCCAATGGCAGACCGGGGCATAGACCAGCAGCAGCCACAGGCCACTGAACAGCAGCACGGCACCAAACTTGATCCGCTCCACATAGGCCCCGACGATCAGGGCCGGGGTGATGATGGCGAAGGTCATCTGGAAGGCGAAGAAGACGCTTTCCGGCAACGCGCCCGTCACGGCGCCGCGTACATCGGGCAGGCCGAACTTCGCCAGATCGCCGATGATCGGGTTCGAGCCGGAGAAGGCCAGGCTGTAGCCGCCGAACAGCCACAGCACTGAGCCCAGGCAGGCGATGGCCACGCAGTGCATCATCACAGACAGCGCGTTCTTGGAGCGCACCAGGCCGGCATAGAACAGCGCCAGACCGGGCAGGGTCATGAACAGCACAAGGGCGGTGGCGGCGAGGATCCAGGCCGTGTGGCCGCTGTCGGCGACGGGCGCCGGGGTTTGGGCCAAGGCCGTGGTGGCGGCACCGAATGACAGGAATGCCGAAAGCCCGGCGAGCGCTCGTGCGCGGTTCATGGCGTCTACCCCTTTGCCGACATGTTCAGAGGCTTTCCGCCGTATGCCTGCACATCGATCAGCATCTGCATAGACAACGGGCAATTCGACCGCCAGCAGAGATCGGACGAGCTTCACCGATGGTGAGAGCCCGCCCGGGGATGTGCCGTGATTTTAGGCAATCGGCGCCGAAAACCTGAGCAGACCATCTAGCCTGCCTGCCGCGCCATCCAGGCCTCGCGGGTCAGGAGCCAGACCTGAACCTCACCGGGGCCGGAGACAAACTGTCGCGGCTCGACATAGGCGGGCACGGCGCCCTGCTTCTCCTTGATGCGGCCCGAAGCCTGGTTTGCGGTGGAGTTGGTGAGATAGAGCCAGGGATACTCAAGGGTCCGAAAGGCATAGTCCGTCACCGCGTCAGCCGCCTCTGTCATCAGCCCCTGGCCATGCAACAGCGGATCCAGCCAGAACCCCCGGCTGTCGCGGCGCTCGGGCTCGAATGCCCAAAGGTCGATGCGGCCTCGCAACGTGTCTGAGCCCTTCAGCGTGATCGTCCAGTAAATCCTCAGGCCCTTGGCGCGGTCCTCAAGACATTGGGCCGTGTTTATGGCCGCCGCATCGTCAGGATAGGGCCAGGGAATACCGGCATAGAGGTGCTGCACCACGTCCCATTGCGGGAAGAGCCGCTGGATGGCGGGGGCGTCTCGGGCCTCAAGCGGGCGCAGGATCAGACGCTGCGTCTCCAGGACAGGCGTGGGGGGCAGGGGGATCAAGTCAGTCATCTCCGGGATCTTTCTT
>JANNFM010000063.1:0-3217 GCA_031379795.1 Alphaproteobacteria bacterium | reverse complement strand
GCGAACCTCGGGGCCCGCCGCTGACCCCAAGGGTAATGACCTTAGCCTTCTGCGTAATCCCGACGGCCAGCGCCGGTTTGAATGGCTGGAACAGGATGGCCGCCAGGTCCTTGTTCAACGCTCGCTGCTGGACCCCAAACTGGAGTGGCGCATTCATCTGGTGAAGGACTCGGTTGATCGCGCCAGCCCCGATTTCAATCCGAAGGCGGCGCGCGCCAAGCTGATGTCAAAGGTAAGTGAGACGGGCAAACCCTTCGCTTGGGGCCCTGGCGTTGCGCCGGGCGACCGTGCCCACAATGACGACGAGATGGAGTGTTTCGCCTGTCACACCTCGTGGACGACGGCCTGCGCCGGATGCCACCTGCCGATCGAGGCCAACTGGAAGACGAAGACCCACAAGTACGAGGAGCAGGAGACTCGCAACTACGCGACCTACAATCCGCAGGTCGCTCGCGACGATATGTTCCAGCTGGGTCGGCATCAGACCAGCAAGGGCTCGACCATCGCGCCGGTTCGTTCGTCCTCGGCACTGATCCTGTCGTCCACCAACGTGAACCGGGAGCGAATCTACTCTCAGCAACCGCCCATCTCGGCGTCGGGCTTCTCCAGCCAGGCGTTCGCGCCGCACTTCCCGCACACCGTGCGGAAAACCGAGACCAAGACCTGCACGGACTGCCACGTCGCTGCGGCAAACGACAACAACGCTATCATGGCCCAGCTCCTGCTGCTGGGGACCAACTATGTGAACTTCGTCGGCCAGAACGCCTGGGTCGGACTAGAGGGCGGGATCGAAGCCGTGCGTGTTTCGGAGTGGAGTGAGCCGCAGGCGGTGTTCGGCTCCTATCTGCAACGCTACGCCTATCCCGACTTCTACAAGCTGCACGTGGAGCAGAACGGCCGGGAGCTGAAGACCTGGCGCCGGGGCAAGTCGCTCGCGAAAGGCCTCAAGGGCGGCGAGGAGGAGGCGATCGAGGAAATCGCCAACACCGGCCACAAGACCGACGGCGCGGCTCGCTGTCTGCAACTTCGCGGCGAATACATGTTTGTCGCGGAAGGGAAGGGCGGCTTCCATGTCTTCGACGTCGCCAGCATCGCCAACAAGGGCATTTCTCAGCGGATCATCACCGCGCCGTTCTCGCCCCTTGGCAATGACATCCGCGTCGCCAGCAAGAACGCCACCTGCATGGCCCTGCCGACCAATCAGAACATCGCCCCGCTCCGCAACGAGCACATGCAGACCGTGAACGTGAAGGATCTGGTCTCCGGCGGCGACGTCAGCCTCCTGAAGGCCAATCAGGAACAGACCTTCCTGCCGATCTACTCCTACGCCGTGATCACGGACTCCGAAGAGGGCCTGATCCTGGTGAATGTGAATACGCTGGCCGACGGTGATCCGCGCAACAACATGCTCAAGCGCGCAGTCACCTGGAACGCCGGCGGCGTGCTCAAGGGCGCGCGGCACATCACGCTGGGCGGGAACTACGCCTACATCGCCGCAGAGGCGGGCATGGTGGTCGTTGATCTGGCCGATCCGTTGAAGCCGAAATACGTGACGACGATCAGTCTGCCGGACGTGCGCAGTTCGGCTTTGCAGTTCCGCTATCTCTGGGTGACCACGGCGCGCGGGCTGGAAGTTCTCGACGTCACCAGGATGGAACAGCCAAAGCTTGTCGAGGGTGCAATCATTCCGCTGGTGGACGCAAAGCGCGTCTATGTGGCCCGCACCTACGCCTATGTTGCGGCCAAGAAAGACGGCCTGGTCATCGTAAATGTGACCAATCCAGAGCGGCCCAAACTCTATCAGAAGTTCGACGCCGGCGGTCAGTTGAACGATGCAGAGGACGTCGTGGTGGGCTCCACCAATGCGTCGCTCTTCGCCTACGTGGCCGACGGCAAAAACGGCATGAAGGTGCTGCAACTGACCAGCCCCTCCAGCCAGCCCAATTTCTATGGCTTCTCGCCGGCACCGAAACCCGAACTCATTTCCTGGGCCAGGACGCCTTCGCCGGCTCTGGCGATGTCCAAGGGTCTGGACCGCGACCGGGCGGTGGACGAGACCGGTGGCCAGATGGCGATTTTCGGCCGCCTGGGGTCAAGGCCGTTTACACGACCTGAGATGGAGCGTTTCTTCACCGACCGCTGGGGTCGCCCATACCGGGTTGTGGATGCGGTCGACATGGACGCATGGATGGGTCCAGGCAGCGCGCGACAGGCGGCCAGGTAGCCGTTCTCGTCAGCCAACTGCTGGCCTCAGGGCGAAACGTCTCGGTTTGGCGGGTGACCTGTTCAGCCACGAGACGTGAGAGACCACACTGGAAGCCAGACTGTGTGACCGCGTCTCTTATCCAACATGGCAGATGCGCTTCGTGACGGCGGCGCGGACAAGGTCGTTCAGAGCGTGGGCTTCAAACCACATCGCCGTCGATCGGCTAGCCGCCCTGCCGCCTCAGACGACCGTACTCTGGGCATCCGTCGCATCGTCGGTAGGCGTCGTGTAAGCGGGGATGGGATGGGGTACGCCCTTGAGGTCAATCTCGCCGACCGAGATGACTGGAACATCTCGCTTGGCCAGCCGCAGTGTGTCGCCACTGAACAGGATTCGGGTGGAAAAGGTCTTGTTGGCGGCTTCGAGACGGGCGGCCACCACGACAACTTCGCCATACGCTGTGTAGTTGAACCGGCGCTCACCGCCAAAGTTCCCGACCAGTCCTATGCCGGATGACAGACCCATCCGCGTGTATCCAAAGGTGATGCCACGCGCGATCATCTTCTGGCGGATGGCCAGGGCATAGGTGTCGATCTCACGGGCGCAGGCGATGGCGCGGTCGGCGTGATCCTCTGACGGCACCGGGGCCCCGAAAATCGCGATGATGCCGTCGCCAGTCATCTTGTCGATCATCGCCTCGTGCTTCCACAACAGGTCGATGATGCCGTCGAAGTATTCGTTGATCACGCCTTCGAAAGTCTCGAGGTCGAGGCTGGCTACAAGGTTCGAGAAATTCTCGAGATCGGTGATCATCACCGTGATCTCGCGCTCCTCGGCGCCAATCTTCACCTCCTCGCGCCCGTCAACCATGCGGTCGATCACCTGCGGGGCCAGATAGCGCTCCAGGGTCGAGGAATAGAAGGCGCGCTGGTTCTGCAGATCGGCGGCCGCCAACCGGCTGAGAATAAAGAACCCGAAGGCGAAGCTCATCGACGGCGCGACCATCGGCGC
>JANNFM010000638.1:0-2317 GCA_031379795.1 Alphaproteobacteria bacterium | reverse complement strand
GTCGCCATCCAGGCTGCCGTGGATGACGAAGTAGTTTACGTCCTTCAGCGGTGTCGGACGCTCGCGGGGCTTGTATTGTCCATCGACGGGCGCGATGGCGACGACCGCCCCGATGTTGAAGCCATAGTTGAAGGCCTGGGTCGCATCGTCGGGGTAGTGGTCAAGGCCGTTGAACGCCGCGGCCACAGCCACGGCCTCACCGCCGCGCGAGTGGCCCATCAGACCGATCCGGCTCATATCGACGCTGCCGAAGAGCGGATGCGCCGGGTCAGCGTTCCAGCGGCGCCACTGCACCAGATGTTCCAGCAACATCCAGCCGCGCGCGTCGTTCTCCTTCGAAGGCCGCCCTTGGATAGGATCGACCGCATCGCTGAGGGAGGAATTCAGGAAATTCTCGTCGACCGAGACCAGGATGAACCCCTGACTGGCCAGCAGTTCGCCCAGATAGGCGTAGCCGGGGTCGGAGTAGTCCTCCATCGAATGGTTGCCATGGACGATCAGGACCAGCGGGAACGGCCCCGGGCCCTCCGGCGCCCAGACCCGGCCCTGAACCGGGAACCGTTTTGGATCAAACCCCCAGTAGAGCGTCCGGAACCAGCCCACCGGTCCCTTCCATTCCTTGTCGAGCTTTGAGCCGTCGACGGACTGCGACCGCCACGTCGCCTTGCTGGCATACTCGGGGCGAAAGCAGTCTGAGCCCCCACCATAGGTCATGTAGCGGACCTTATAGGGGCCGGGTCGGCCGGGGTCTGGCAGATTGAGGGTCGCGCCGGCCAGCTGAAAGGACGCCAGGGTCGGATTGGGGTCCTTGGGCGTCCGCACCATCCCCACGGCCAGAGCAGTGAGCGAGGCCAACCCCAGCGCCAGGAAGACCATCGATCCATAGGCCCGACCGCTGCGGCCACGCCGGGCGAGCGCTGTAGCGGCACCCACCGTCAGACTGATGCCGATCACCAACAGGAGGGTTGCTATCGCCGCGCCCTTCGTGTCCCAGACGCCGATCAACAGGAAGACGGTCGGCGGCAGGGCGAACGCAAGACCAAGTCGATACCCGGGCCTGAGCAGATTTAGAAACCTGAGCACCAGTAGCGCGCCCAGACCAACCAGAGCCAATGCGCCTGTTGACGCCGCCAATCCCGCCAGCTTGCCCGGCGCAAAGTCGGGCACCACATCGTGAAGCAGCAGCGATCCGACAATGAAGCCCCAGAACCCGATCAGGCCCCACCCGGCGGCCTTCCAGGCGATATCGGAGGGCGTGCAGACCCGGACGACCCACTGCCATGTCGACTTCAGGCGCACCAGGAATCGCATTCAGTCCCCCACTTCGAATAATCCAGCTGCAGAGTTCCCTGCCCGCCGTCGCAAGTCGACCTTGAATTTCTGGCCCGCGCCCTGCGGACGCTTTTCGCGCCTTCAGGTTCAATATAGCGTCCTGAATTGCGTCGACGGAGACCCACGTGCCCAAACCGGATGATCGGATCGAAATTCAGAATTTCATATCGCCAGGCCATGTACAGCGGGTCGACCGCGTCAAGTATACGGCGATGCGCGAGGCACTGATGTCCGTCCTCCCGACGGGCGCGCCAGGACTCAGCGTGGCAGATGCCAAGAGGGCGCTCTTGCCAAGGTTGCCAGAGGCCTCGTTTCCGGAAGGCGCGAAGGCCGGATGGTGGCTCAAGGCCGTTCAACTCGATCTCGAGGCCAAGGGTGTCGTGACGCGGGAGCCGACACGTCCCGTGCGGTTGTTCAAATCGATTGAACCGGGTTCGACCTGAACGCCTGAAAACCAATGCATTCTCTTCCCACGCGCCTGAGTTCCAAATAGCGTCCGAGCCTGAAACAAAGGAAACGCTCAATGATCCTCTACGGCGCCCCGAACCCCGCCCCCAACCCGCGCCGCGTGCGCATCTTCATTGCCGAGAAGGGCCTCGATCTGCCCGAAACGCTCGTCAATATGATGAAGCGTGAGCACAAGAGCGACGAGCATCGAGCCCGCAATTCGCTGGGCCAGATCCCGACCCTGGTGCTGGACGACGGCACGGCGATTTCGGAGACGGTAGCGATCTGCCGGTATCTGGACGAGACCAACCCGGGTGGAGCGCTGTTTGGCACGACACCGCTGGAGCGGGCGCACGTAGATATGTGGATCCGCCGGATCGAGTTCCAGCTGATGAACCCGGTCGGCATGTTCTGGCGCCACGCGCACCCGCGCACAGCGGCCCTGCTGACCCAGTTCAAGGATTTTGGCGAGTCCAACCGCGCAAACTACGGGGGCAGCCTGAAATGGCTGGATCGTGAGCTGGCCGACAAGCCATTC
>JANNFM010000636.1:0-10732 GCA_031379795.1 Alphaproteobacteria bacterium | reverse complement strand
GCGAACGAGAAACGTCGGCCACCCTTCACGGTCGCGGCGACACGGTTGATGTGCACCAGCTTTTCGACGATGTCGCTGTCGCGCTCGTCTTCGTTGCGATTACGACCGCCGCCGCGCTGTTCGTCTCTGCGAGCCATGATCTTTTCCTTAGAAATTCAGGCCGGCTTCGCGCGCGGCGTCAGCCAGGGCCTTGACCCGGCCATGGTACAGATAGCCCCCACGATCGAACACGACGTCCTTGACGCCTTTTTCCATCGCACGCTGGGCCACCAGGGCGCCGACGCGAGCGGCGGCGTCCTTGTCCGAACCCTTGGACTTGGCGGCCTTGGCGCCTTCCAGAGAAGACGCAGCAGCCAGGGTCACGCCCTGAGCATCATCGATGATCTGGGCATAGATGTTCTTGGCCGAACGGAAGACCGACAGCCGGGGACGCCCGTTGGCAACCTTCTTGAGGTTGTTGCGGACGCGATAAGCGCGGCGAAGGGTTGAGTCACGCGGAGAAAGAGCCATGGCCTACTTCTTCTTGCCTTCCTTGCGACGCACCGTCTCGCCTTGATAGCGGACGCCCTTGCCCTTGTAGGGCTCCGGCGGACGGATGCGGCGGATCTGAGCGGCGATTTCGCCGACGACCTGCTTGTCGATGCCCGAAATCTTGATCTCGGTTTGCTTGGGCACCACGAACGTCACGCCGTCCGGGGCCTTGATGTCCACATCGTGGCTGAAACCCAGCTGCATGGAGAGCGCAGTGCCCTTCATGGCAGCACGATAGCCAACCCCGACCAGTTCCAGCGTGCGCTCGAAGCCCTCGGTGACGCCCTGGACCATATTGGCCACCAGGGTGCGTGAAAGACCCCACATCGCCTGGGCGCGCGTGGTCTCCTGGCGCTTGGAGAGGATGAGCTCTCCGCCTTCCTGTTTCACTTCGATTTCTTCGGCGACAGTCCAGGCGAGTTGACCCTTGGGTCCCTTCACCGTGACCGTCTGGCCTTCGATGGTCACGATCACCCCCGCGGGGACGGCAACCGCCTTCTTTCCAATACGAGACATATCAGTAGACCCGGCAGAGGACTTCGCCGCCCACGTTCGCGTCACGCGCGGCCGTGTCCGACATAACGCCCTTCGGCGTTGACAGGATCGAGATCCCGAGGCCGTTCTTGACGGGCTTCAGGTCCTTGATCGACGAATAGACACGACGTCCAGGCTTCGAGATGCGGGCGATTTCCACGATGACAGGCGCGCCATCGAAGTACTTCAGCTCAACCTCGAATTCCGGGAAGGCACCGGGACGTTCCACCAGGTGGTAGCCGCGGATATAGCCTTCATCGGCCAGCACATCGAGGAGGCGCGCGCGCATCTTCGAGGCCGGTGTCAGAACTTTCGAACGGCCGCGAGCGGCTGCGTTCTTGATGCGGGCGATGAGATCGCCGATGGGGTCGTTGACCATCTGGAACCTCCCTTACCAGCTCGACTTGACGAGGCCGGGGATCAGGCCTGCGGACCCAAGGTCACGCAGCGAAATCCGGCTCATCCGAAGCTTGCGATAATAGCCGCGCGGGCGGCCGGTGACTTCGCAACGGTTGCGAATCCGCGTCTTTGACGAGTTGCGCGGGAGCTCCGCCAGCTTGAGGCGCGCGTCGAAGCGATCCTCCAGCGGCAGGGTCTCGTTGTTGGCGATCTTCTTCAGAGCCACACGCTTGGCAGCGTATTGCTTGACGAGAACCTTGACCCGCTCATTGCGGTTGACGGCGCTTTTCTTGGCCATGTGCTTTTCCTTCCCGCCGCTACTGTTGCTGCTGCTGAACGAACGGGAACTGGAATTCCTTCAGAAGCTCGCGAGCCTCGTCATCGGTTTTCGCAGTGGTGGTGACGATGATGTCCATGCCCCAGATCTGATCGATCTGGTCGTAGTTGATCTCCGGGAACACGATGTGCTCCTTCAGACCCATGGCGTAGTTGCCGCGGCCATCGAAAGACGTGGGCTTCAGGCCCCGGAAGTCCTTCACACGCGGCAGCGCGATGGTGATCAGACGGTCGAGGAACTCGTACATCTGGTCCTTGCGCAGCGTGACCTTGCAGCCGATCGTCATGCCTTCGCGCAGCTTGAAGCCGGCGATGGACGTCCGGGCCTTGGTCGCGATCGGCTTCTGGCCGGCGATCTTGGCCAGGTCGCCCATGGCAGAGTTGATCTTCTTGGAGTCCGCCACGGCTTCGCCGACGCCCATGTTGATGACAATCTTGTCCATCTTGGGGATCTGCATCTCGTTGGTGTAGCCGAAGCGCTCCTTCATCGCCGCGCGGATGCGCTGGCGATACTCGGACTTCAGCCGCGGTTCGTAAGCTTGCTCAGCCATTGATCACCTCGCCGGTCGTCTTGGCGACGCGGACCTTCTTGTCGCCATCCACGCGGAAGCCGACGCGGGTGGCTTTGCCCTTGGAATCTACAATGGCCACGTTCGACAGGTGGAGCGACGCTTCCTTGTGCTTGATCCCCCCTTGAGGATCAGCCTGCGACGGACGCGTATGGCGCTGAACCATGTTCAGGCCTTCCACGACGACGCGATTGTCTTTGGGCAGGATCTTGAGAACCGCGCCCTGGCGGCCCTTGTCCTTGCCCGTGAGGAGGATCACGCGATCCCCCTTTTTGATCTTGGCCGCCATTACAGCACCTCAGGCGCGAGCGAGATGATCTTCATGTGGTTCTTCGCGCGCAGTTCGCGGGGAACCGGGCCAAAGATCCGCGTGCCGATCGGCTCGGATTGCTTGTTTACGATCACCGCCGCGTTCTTGTCGAAGCGGATGACCGAACCATCCTTGCGCTTGATGGCCGATGAGGTCCGAACGACGATGGCTTGCAGCACATCACCCTTCTTCACGCGGCCGCGCGGAATCGCCTCTTTCACAGAGACGACGATCTTGTCACCGACGCCGGCATAACGACGCTTTGCGCCGCCCAGCACCTTGATGCACATGACCCGGCGGGCGCCTGAATTATCGGCGACGTCCAGGTTAGTTTGCATCTGGATCATAGGTTCAGATCCTTACGCTTGGGCCGCGCTGCCGGTCGGCAGCACTTCCCAGGTTTTCGTCTTTGATTTGGGCGCGCATTCAACAATGCGAACCTTCTCGCCGACCTTGCAGACATTGGCTTCGTCGTGGGCGTGGTACTTCTTCGACCGGCGGACGGTCTTCTTCAGCACCGGGTGCAGGAAGGTACGCTCGACCTTCACTACAATGCTCTTGTCGCCCTTGTCGGAGACGACTTCGCCCTCAAGAATTCGTTTCGGCATCTGTCGTTGCTCCTCAGGCCTGAGCCTGCTTGCCGCGCAGGACCGTCTTGATGCGCGCGATATCCTTGCGCACCTGGTCCACACGGTGGGTCTTTTCGATCTGGCCGGTCGCCTTCTGGAAGCGCAGGTTAAACTGCTCCTTCTTGAGGGAAACGAGCTGATCGGCCAGTTGATCGGGGGTGAGCCCCCGGACTTCATCAATTTTCATCACGCGTGCTCCGCGACGGGGACGTCGATGCGGGACACGATGCGGGTTTTCACCGGCAGCTTGGCCGCGCCAAGGCGCAGGGCCTCACGGGCCACATCGTCCGGCACGCCGTCGATTTCAAACATGATCCGGCCCGGGTGAACGCGTGCCGCCCAATAGTCGACGGCACCCTTGCCCTTGCCCATGCGGACTTCGGCAGGCTTGCCGGTGACCGGGACGTCCGGATAGATCCGGATCCAGACACGGCCCTGGCGCTTCATCTGGCGGGTGATCGCGCGGCGAGCCGCTTCGATCTGACGCGCCGTGATGCGCTCGGGCTCAACCGTCTTCAGGCCATAGGACCCGAAGTTCAGCGTGAAGCCGCTCTTCGACAGGCCGTGGATACGACCCTTGAATTGCTTGCGATACTTGGTTTTTTTCGGGGAAAGCATCTCGGATCCTTAGGCGTTCGCCGTTTCGCGGCGATCGCGACGGGGGCCACGGTCAGGACGATCACCACGTTCGCGGCCACCACCCTCGCCTGCCGGACCGCTTTCGCTGGCCAGCCGCTTGTCGAGCGCCATCGGGTCGTGATCGAGGACTTCACCCTTGAAGACCCAAACCTTCACACCGATGATGCCGTAGGTCGTCTTGGCTTCGGTGATCCCGTAGTCGATGTCGGCGCGCAGCGTGTGACGCGGCACGCGGCCCTCGTGATACGATTCCGAGCGCGCGATTTCCGCGCCGCCCAGGCGTCCCGAGACCTCGATGCGCATGCCCTTGGCACCCAGTCGCATGCCGCTCTGCAGCGACCGCTTCATGGCGCGGCGGAACGCGATACGACGCTCCAGCTGCTGGGCAATGTTCTCGGCGATCAGCTGGGCGTCGGTTTCCGGCTTGCGGATTTCAACGATGTTCAGGTGAACCTCACCGCCGGTCAGGGCGACGACATCCGAACGCAGCTTCTCGATGTCTGCACCCTTCTTGCCAATGATCACGCCAGGGCGCGCGGCATAGATGGTGATGCGGCACTTCTTGTGGGGGCGCTCGATGATGATGCGCGAGACGCCGGCCTGATAGAGCTTCTTCTTCAGGGCGCGACGCACCTTGATGTCTTCATGCAGGAGACGACCATACTCCGGACCGTCGGCGAACCAGCGGCTGTCCCAGGTGCGGTTGATGCCGAGGCGGAGCCCGACAGGATTGATTTTCTGACCCATCAGGCGGCCTCACCCACTTCGCGGACCACGATCGTGATCTCGCTGAACGGTTTCTCGACGCGCGATGCCCGACCACGAGCGCGAGCGTGGAAGCGCTTCATCACGAGGTTCTTGCCCACAAACGCCTCAGCGACGACAAGACTGTCGATGTCGAGGTTGTGGTTGTTTTCAGCATTCGAGATTGCTGAATAGAGCGCCTTGCGAACGTCGTTCGCGATACGCTTGGAACTGAACTCCAGCTCGTTGAGGGCGCGTTGCACCTTCAGACCCCGGATAGACTGGGCCACGAGGTTGAGCTTGCGGGGGCTGATGCGGATCGTCCGCACCTTCGCCACCGCTTCGGCAGCCGTAAACCGGCGAGCCTTGGCTTGCTTGCTCATCTTACTTCCTCTTGGCCTTCTTGTCGGCCGCGTGACCGGGGAAGAAGCGGGTGGGCGCAAACTCGCCCAGCTTCATTCCAACCATGTCTTCCGAGACGAGCACGGGAACGTGTTTCTGACCGTTGTGAACGCCGAAGGTCAGACCCACAAACTGGGGCATGATCGTCGAGCGCCGCGACCAGGTCTTGATCACGTCCTTGCGGCCGGAATTAAGAACGGTTTCGGCCTTTTTGAGCAGGTATCCGTCGACAAACGGACCTTTCCAGACTGAACGGGTCATGGCTTAGCGAGCCTTCCGTGCGTGGCGTGAGCGGATAATGAACTTATCCGTCGACTTGTTCTTGCGGGTCTTGCTGCCCTTGGTCGGCTTGCCCCACGGGGTCACCGGGTGGCGACCGCCTGAGGTGCGGCCTTCACCGCCGCCGTGGGGGTGATCGATCGGGTTCATGGCGACGCCGCGAACATGCGGCCTGCGCCCCATGTGACGCGAACGACCGGCCTTGCCGAGGTTCTCGTTCATGTGGTCGGGGTTGGAAACCGCGCCCACCGTGGCAATGCAGGTGTCCTGAACCATGCGCAGTTCGCCCGAGTTGAGGCGGATCTGGGCGTAGCCGGCGTCACGTCCGACAAGTTGGGCATACCCGCCTGCGGAACGGGCAATCTGCCCACCCTTGCCCGGCTTCATCTCCACATTGTGGATGATGGTGCCGATTGGCATACCGCGCAGCGGCATGGCGTTACCCGGCTTCACGTCGGCCTTTTCGGAGGCGATCACCTGATCGCCAACCTTTAGGCGTTGCGGGGCCAGGATGTAGGACAACTCGCCATCGGCATACTTCACCAGCGCGATGAAGGCCGAACGGTTGGGGTCATACTCCAGACGCTCGACGGTCGCGGCTACGTCGAACTTGCGACGCTTGAAATCGACCATACGATAGAGACGCTTGGCACCGCCGCCGCGGAAGCGAACAGCGATGCGGCCATTGCCGCCCCGGCCGCCGGACTTGGTCAGACCCTGGACGAGCGTCTTTTCAGGCCCACCCTTGTGGAGCTCGGAGCGGTCAACCAGGACCAGCTGGCGCCGGCCTGGTGACGTCGGATTGAAATGCTTCAAGGCCATCGGATCAGAGCCCCGTGGTGATGTCGATCGACTGGCCTTCGGCCAGCGTCACGATCGCTTTTTTGACATCGGCGCGCTTGCCCATGATGCCGCGGAAACGCTTGGTCTTGCCCTTCACGTTGATCGTATTGACCTTCGTGACGTTGACCTTGAACAGCGCCTCAACAGCGGCGGCGATTTCGTCCTTGCTGGCGTCACCGGCCACGCGGAAGACGACCTTGTTCTGCTCGGACAGCAGAGTGGCCTTTTCCGTGATGATCGGCGCCAGGATGGTGTCGTAGTGACGGACGGTAGGTTCCACGGCCATTACGCGGCCTCCTCAGGCTGGAAGCGCGCCTGGATCGCCTGAACCGCATCCTTGGTCAGAACCAGGGTGCGGCGGCGCAGAACGTCATAGACATTCAGGCCGGCGTTGGGCAGCACGTCGACGTTTGGAATGTTCCGCGCGGCTAGCTTGAAGTTGTTGTCGACATCGACGCCCGCAATGAACAGGGCGTGGGTGATGCCGATCTTGCCCAGACGCTCGCGCAGGGCGGCCGTCTTGGGATCCGTCAACGCCACACTGTCGACTACGATCAGCGAGCCATCACGGACCTTGGACGACAGGGCGTGACGCAGCGCCAGAGCGCGGACCTTCTTGGGCAGATCAAACGCGTGGCTGCGAACGACCGGGCCGTGGGCCCGGGCGCCGCCGACGAACTGGGCCGCCCGGCGTGAGCCGTGACGGGCGCCGCCGGTGCCCTTTTGCTTATACATCTTCTTCGAGGTGCGGGAGACCTCGTTACGCACCTGGACCTTGTGCGTACCGGCGCGGCGCTTGGCGAGTTGCCAGGTGACGCAGCGCTGCAGGATGTCGGCGCGGATGTCTTCGATGCCGAAGATATCGTCGGGAAGCTCGATCGAGCCACCCTTCCCGCCGTCCAGATTGATGACGTCGAGTTTCATTACGCTTGATCCCCAGCTGCGGGCGCTTCAGCCGGCGCTTCGACAACCGGCGCCGTATCTGCGACAGCTTCTACCGCCGCGGGCTGGCCGCTCTTGCGGAAGGCTCCCGGCAGAGGTGCATCGGCGTGGCGGGCGGACTTGATGGCGTCGCGAACCTTGACGTAGGTGCCCTCAGTGCCAGGCACCGCACCCTTGACCAAGATCAGGCCACGCTCGATGTCGACGCGCCACACGGTCACGTTGAGGGTCGTGACGACTTCCTGACCGAGATGGCCAGCCATCTTCTTGCCCTTGAAGGTCTTGCCCGGATCCTGACGCTGGCCGGTCGAACCGTGCGAACGGTGCGACAGCGAAACCCCGTGCGTGGCGCGAAGGCCGCCGAAGTTCCAGCGCTTCATGGCCCCGGCGAAGCCCTTGCCGACGGTCAGTGCCGTGACATCGATCTTCTGGCCGGGCACGAAATGGTCCGCGGTGATTTCAGCGCCTACGTCGATGAGGTTTTCCTCAGAGACGCGGAACTCCACCAGGCGGTGCTTCGGCTCGACTTCACCCTTGGCGAAGTGACCGCGCATGGCCTTGGACGTGTTCTTGGGCTTCTTGGCGCCTGAACCAAGCTGAAGGGCGACGTAGCCGTCCTTCTCCTGGGTGCGCTGAGAGACAACCTGACAGCCTTCGAGGCTGAGCACGGTCACCGGTACGTGGGTCCCGGCTTCATCAAAGAAGCGGGCCATACCGAGTTTCTTGGCGAGTACGCCGGTACGCATCGGATCAATCCCCTTAGAGCTTGATCTCGACGTCCACGCCGGCAGAGAGGTCGAGCTTCATCAGCGCGTCCACGGTCTGCGGGGTGGGGTCGACGATATCGAGCACGCGCTTGTGCGTGCGGATTTCGAACTGCTCGCGCGACTTCTTGTCGATGTGCGGCGAACGGTTGACGGTGAATTTTTCAATACGCGTCGGCAGCGGGATCGGCCCGCGCACTGTCGCGCCGGTTCTCTTGGCCGTGTTCACGATCTCGCGTGTGGAATGGTCCAGCACGCGGTGATCGAAGGCCTTGAGCCGAATGCGGATGTTCTGACGATCCATATCGCTCTTACATTTCCTTACAGACGGCGGCCCGCCCGCGTGATCTCGACCATTTCAAAGACCAGCCCGAACTCGAAGATGAGCTCGTACGCGAAAGTCCGCACAAACGAATTGGGCCCACGCGAACCCGCGAAGGCCTGTCCCGAAACGCTCAGATGAGCACTGTCTCAGGTCGTTCCGCGGGCCGCGTCTGCACTCCAAATCACTTCGGAGTACACAGCCGGTCCAACAGGAGGCGCGGTATTACCGGTGCGACTCGGTCCCGTCAAGGCCTGCCGCCACAAGGAACGTGATCGCGGATCGATTGTTGGGAGATCGATGCGCACCGGTCGATCCTCAATCCAGAACCGGGGCACCGTTTCCTAGTTTCCGATGCGCACGGCGCCGGAACCCATCACCGTTTTTGACACATCGCCTGTCACCGCGTTGGCATGAACGTCGCCGGAACCCGCGATCCGGGCGCGCAGGTTGGTGGCTGTACCGCGGAAGTCCACATCTCCGGAGCCGGCGATGGAGACTTTCATGTCGCTGACCGCACCGCCGCCGATGAGGACATCACCGGATCCCGCGACACTGATGTCCATCGGTCCAGACGCGGACGAAACCCTCGCCGAGCCGGAGCCTGCAATGCTGATGTCGAGGCCGTTCTTCACATCTGTCGCGGCAACGTCGCCAGAACCTGCGACGCGAACACGTAGATTTCCGCTCGAACCTATGCGGGTGTCACCTGATCCCGCCTGCGAGATACGCGCCGCGCCTTCGACGTTGGCGACCGTCCAGTCGCCGCAACCGGCATTGTCGAGAACCAGGCTTGCAGAGCGCCCCACGGTACCAAACACGGCCCCGCCAGCGGCCACGTTGGCGTCTCGCGGCGTTCGAATGGTCACCTCGGGCATATCCTCCCATCGAACGGTCCCGGCGCCACGCACGGTCACGGACGAGCTCCCGCCCGCACTGCGGCAGTTGTGAATTTTGCGGTCGAGATCGCCGTCGAGGATGGTTCGGTCGCCAAGCGTGCGAACGGTCAGCGGCAATGAGCCGTTGCGCCGGGTCACCTCAATTTTGATATCGGATCGGGCCTCCGGGATCACAGTCACCCGCGCAACAGCATCCCGGATCTCGATCGAGGCGGCGTGAGCAGACCCCGCTGCAAACGCTGCAGCCGAGGCAACGATTCCCATCAAGACACGCATCATTATTCTCCAGCCCAAGGTTCTGAAGACAAGGCTAGGCCCGCGCGGCTGCCGACACAGCTTAAATTGCCGTCATGACCGAT
Source organism: Alphaproteobacteria bacterium (assembly GCA_031379795.1). Lineage (GTDB taxonomy): Bacteria > Pseudomonadota > Alphaproteobacteria > Caulobacterales > Caulobacteraceae > Phenylobacterium. The sequence continues at coordinate 1,231 of JANNFM010000636.1, read as the reverse complement.
TTGTCATCCGGGGCCGGAACACAAAGGGCCGCCGGAGTTTCCTCCGGCGGCCCTTGATGTCTCGGTGTTGGCCGGGATGGATCTACTTGATGATCTTGGCCACGACGCCGGAGCCGACGGTACGACCCCCCTCGCGGATGGCGAAGCGCAGGCCCTGGTCCATGGCGATCGGCGTGATCAGTTCCACGTTCAGCTCGGTGTTGTCACCCGGCATGATCATTTCCACGCCTTCCTTCAGCTTCACGATCCCCGTCACGTCCGTCGTGCGGAAATAGAACTGCGGACGATAGTTGGTGAAGAACGGCGTGTGACGGCCACCCTCCTCCTTGGTCAGGATATAGACCTCCGCCGTAAACTCCGTGTGCGGCGTGATCGAGCCCGGCTTGCAAAGCACCTGGCCCCGCTCAACGTCCTCACGCTTGGTGCCGCGCAGCAGCACGCCCACGTTGTCACCCGCCTGGCCCTGGTCCAGCAGCTTGCGGAACATCTCCACGCCCGTGCAGGTCGTCTTCTGAACGTCGCGGATACCGACGATCTCGACTTCCTCACCGACCTTGACGATGCCCTTTTCAATCCGGCCCGTAACCACCGTGCCCCGACCCGAGATCGAGAACACGTCTTCCACCGGCATCAGGAACGGCAGGTCCAGCGGACGCGCCGGCTGCGGAATGTAGTCATCCACCGTCTTCATCAGCGCCAGGATCGACTCCTCGCCAACCTTCGGGTCACCACCGTCGATGGCCACCTTGGCCGAGCCCATGGTGATCGGGATGTCATCGCCCGGGAACTCATAGCTCGACAGAAGTTCGCGAACTTCCATCTCCACCAGTTCCAGCAGCTCGGCATCATCAACAAGGTCGACCTTGTTCATATAGACCACCAGCGCCGGAACACCGACCTGACGCGCCAGCAGGATGTGCTCGCGCGTCTGCGGCATCGGGCCATCGGCCGCGCTCACCACCAGGATCGCGCCGTCCATCTGCGCCGCACCCGTGATCATGTTCTTCACGTAGTCCGCGTGACCCGGGCAATCCACGTGCGCGTAGTGACGGTTCGCCGTCTCATATTCCACGTGCGCCGTGTTGATCGTGATCCCACGCGCCTTCTCTTCCGGCGCCGCATCAATATCCGCGTAGGCCATCGCCTTCGCGCCACCGGCCTTCGCCAGCACCATCGTGATCGCCGCCGTCAACGTCGTCTTGCCATGGTCAACGTGACCAATCGTTCCAAT
>JANNFM010000581.1:0-10429 GCA_031379795.1 Alphaproteobacteria bacterium | reverse complement strand
ACAGAGACGAAGGCGCGGCTGGGCGTGGCTGCCATGGAAGTGCTTGTCGTTGATCCCATGCGGCTGGCGCGATCCGGCAATTGGACGGCAGCTCAGCGCTCGCTGGAACAATTGGTGGAGCGTCGGCGCGAGATACACGGTGCCTCAGCCGTCGAGGTCGCCGATACGCTCGTCTCCTTCATGATCCTCAACTACAATGAACATCGACAACGCGAAGCCTTGGCCTATGCGCCGCGGGTGATCGACATAGTTCGGCAGGCGTGGGGCTCCGACCACATCGAGTATGCGCTGCTTCTGAATGACCTCGTCATGATGGATTTTGAGTACAACAAGGATGCGGTTGGCCCTCAGTCGGAAGCAGCCCTCCTGGAAGCCCACCGGATTCGGGCAGCGAACCTTGGCCCCCGCCACGTCGAGACCGTTTCCACTCTGATATACCTGGGTGAGATCCAGGGTTTGCGATCCCGGACGGGAGGTGAACTAGCGCGCGCCCTGCCGGCGATCACAACACTTCGGACCGCGATTTCAACCCTGGAAGCCGGGCCTATGGAAGGCCAGGAGCTCAATCTCTGGGCCCGCACTGTGTTGGCCAAGACTTTCGCTCGTAACGGCGCAGTTGCGGAAGCCGTTCAGGCTTTCAACAGAATGCTCGAGCTCGCAACACTTCAAAAGGTGGATCGGCGAGTCTCCGCCATCGCGTTCGCCGAGACACTTCAAGAAAACGGGCACAATGCGGAGGCCGACGCGATCATGAAGGTCTTCCTTGATGCACACGTCGCGCGAAGTTTGACGAACTGAGCATAGAGGGCAGCCGACTGCGTCACGGGTCGTCAGGGGCGCGGTGAGACGTGCACTTATGCCTGCCCGGTCAGGTCTTGCTCGCAATCGGCAACGCGCAAAAAGAACAATTGAAGAACACACTCATGTCACTTATGATCGGGACGGTGCATGCTGACCGGCCGGCCGTGGACGAATCGGTAGATGGACAGGTTGCTAAGTCTTCACGGGAGAGCCGGATTTGGGACGTCCTGTTGTCGTCGATCTGTTCGCTGGCGCTGGTGGTATCAGCCTTGGGTTTGAGCAGGCCGGATTCGATGTGGCGGCTGCGGTCGAGATCGATCCGGTGCATGCCGCCGTTCACGCCTTCAATTTTCCTCAGACAACGGTTTTGGCGCGGTCCGTGGTTGGTCTTACCGGCCCGGAGATTCGCGAGGCGGCTAATCTGGGCGACCGTCGGGTCGATGTCGTTGTCGGCGGCGCACCCTGTCAGGGCTTTTCTCTGATCGGGCAGCGCGTGCTGGATGATCCACGCAATCGGCTCGTGCTCGAGTTTGTGAGGATCGTCACCGAGCTCGACGCGAGATATTTCGTGTTCGAGAACGTCAAGGGTTTGACGCTTGGCAAGCATCGCCGGTTTCTGGACGAACTGGTCGCCGCATTCCGGGCCGCCGGGTATCAGATCCGGACCCCCTGGAAGGTGCTCGATGCGTCGGACTACGGCGTGCCCCAGAGCCGGGAACGATTGATCCTGCTCGGCGCGAAGATCGGCGAGGTGCTTCCTGCATACCCCAAACCCCTGACGCGGGCGGCGGGCTCGACGGGTAGCCGCCCGGAGGGGCCGTCGTGTGCCGACGCGCTGGGAGACCTACCGGACGCCGAAACCTTCGATGGGCTGAAAGACAGCGATGAGGCCCGCGTTGGCTGGTGGGGGCTTCCGAGCGACTATGCTGCGGAGATGAGATGCGCCCGTTCGGAACATTGGCGTTTTGGGTATCGTCGCAGGTGGGATCCCGGGGCGCTTACCTCCAGCGCGCGCACCGATCACTCGGAGATCTCAAGGCGTCGTTTCGGGGCGACGGCACAAGGGCAGGTCGAGCCAATCAGCCGGTTCTTCAAGCTGCCGGCAGCGGGCGTTGCGAACACGCTGAGAGCCGGGACGGACGGGTCCAGGGGGGCGTTCACAAGCCCGAGGCCTATCCACTATCTCTTTCCGCGCTGCATTACTGTGCGCGAGATGGCGCGTTTGCACGGGTTTCCCGACTGGTTCCGCCTGCACGGCACCAAGTGGCACGGCGCGAGGCAGGTTGGAAACGCCGTCGCGCCGCCGCTCGCGCGCGTGATCGGAGAGTCCTTGATGCAGGCCATGGGCGCACGACCTGAACCGCCGGAGGAGACGCTAGACCTTGGTGAAACCTGGCTCCTCAACCTGACGGTGACGCAGGCGGCCAATCACTGGCGTGTCGACAATCCGATCGGACGCCGTGACATGAAGAGCGGCGCCCGGAAGCGCAAGCAATCCGAGATCGAGGCGGGTCAGGCGCTGTTTGCAAGAGTCGCCGCCGAATGAGCGGAGAGGACGCCAGGCTCAACCGCTATTCCGCCATCGTGGAGTGTGTGTTCTTCGGCGCGGCCTACGCAGGCTACAGAGAAGGCGTCGACACGCTCTCATTCGAGCGGGAAGACCTCCTGCGCGCGGCAAGCGAACTGGGCGTCCAGTTGCCCAAGAACCTCGGCGATGTGGTTTATTCCATTCGCTATCGCGCCCCGATGCCGCCGAGCATCCTGGCGACCCAGCCTGAAGGCCGCGAATGGATCATCGAGGGCGCGGGCCGGGGCCTCTATCGGTTCGCGCTTGTCCCCATCAATCGCATTGTTCCCAATCGGGAGCTTGTAACGATAAAGATCCCCGATGCGACCCCGGAGATCATTGGCGCTTACGCCCTCAGTGACGAACAGGCGCTGCTTGCGAAGCTGCGATACAACCGGCTGATCGATACGTTCCTCGGCATCACGACCTATTCGCTGCAGAACCATTTGCGCACGGCTGTGAAGGGGATCGGCCAGATCGAGATCGACGAAGTCTACGTCGGCGTGGACCGCCACGGCGCACAGTACGTTTTGCCGGTTCAGGCCAAGGGTGGGAATGACCAGCTGGGCTCCGTCCAGGCCAAACAGGACCTGGCCTGCTGCGCCGAGAAGTTCCCGGCGTTGATTTGCCGGCCCATCGCGGCACAGTTCATGGACGACGGACGGATCGCGATCTTCGAGCTCACCCTGGAGGGCGATCAGGTGAAGGTGGTCGACGAGTGCCACTATCAACTGGTGGGCGGGGACCAGATTTCAGCCGACGAACTCGCGCGCTATCGGGCTCGGCGATAGCGCGGAATGTGAGGCAGGGGCAATCCGACCTGCTGCGCAGGCCACCTTCTACCACCAGGGGCGAATGGCCACACTCAATCCGTTGATACATTTGACGGTTCGACGTTGTGGGAATCCGGCAGGGACGTCCTGCATATCGGGATAGTGGCGCCCCGGCTCATCGTGCAGGACCACGGCCCTGGGGGCGTGGAGCGCAAAGGCGGCGCGCAGTTCGTCGAAAGGGGAGGAGGTCGGCGGTCATGGTCCCGGTGGCGTCCCCGCCGCCTGCGCCGCCAGCCAGGCCAGTGCCCCCGGGGTGGTGGCCCAGGATTCCAGGCCGCCGGCGTCGATGACGTAGATCACGGCCTCGTTGCGGTCGCCCGGCGCGTACCAGGGCGGCATTTCGCGGGGGAGTTTTTTCTTGCGCGTCAGAAACGGGGCGACGTGGGGGTTGGAGGCCAGCGCGTTGGCCAGCGCCTTGCGGGCGGGGGCGGTGTCGCCCTTGCGGCGAAAGGCAACCAGGGCGGCAGGGAAGGCCCACTGGGGATCGTGTGGGTCCTTGAACATCTTGAGCAGGGCGTCGAGATCGGCGAGGCGGTCCAGGATCAGCAGCCAGCTCATCAGCACGTAGCGAACGCCCTGATTGTCGTTGGGGTTCAAGCGGATCATGGCGCCCAGGTGGTCGGCGGCCTCAGCCTGGGCGCCGAGATCCCACAGCGCCATGGCCAGGGCGTGGCGCGCGCGCATGTAGGGACGGGTCTCGATCAGGCCCCAGAAGTGGCCGACGTCCTCCTCGAAGGCGACCGGCCCCAGGGCCCGTTCACCGGCCGCGACGGCCTTGTGCAGCAGATCCAGCTGCGCTTTGGGCGTGACGGCGGTCTCCTGGGCCAGCAGCAACCAGGCATCGGCGCAGTCTTCGGAGACCTTCAGCGCCTTACGGGCGAGGGCCGCGCGGCGCCTGGGGTTCTCGGCCTCCCAGGCGTCGAACATGATTTCCTGGGCCATATCGACCTCATCGCTGAGGCGGGCGTTGTCGACCTGGGACAGCATGGCCAGGATCATATCGGGCGTGAACACGTCCGAGCTGATGGGGTTTGCCCTGGACTTGGGCGGGGGTTTGGCCATCGGCGGCTCCGGGGATGAGCGGGCAGGCTACGACGGGACGGGGCGGTGGCGAAACCGGGATTGCAGGGTTCGTCCCCAGGTTTTTGGGTGGGCTGGAGTCTTGATCAGCGGAGCGCGTCGCAGGCGCTGTCTTTCTGAACCGCGAACCCACGCGAAGGGACGCGAACGGGCTGTGCCGGTGCCGGGCGGGCCGTCGCAGAGCGCGTGCCGCGCGAGGCATTTTGAGGCGAGTTCTCGCGGGTTGGCGCGGGGTCGCGGGCCCCCGACCAAACCGTCGCGCCGACCCATCCGTCACACACAGATGCGTGGACGTGTCCGACACATCCAACCCGACACAAACTTGCATATGGCCCATCCTCTTTCTTGAAGCGCAGCGATCCACTCGCTCCGACGTCGTCATTCAAGGCCTGGATGGGCCTGCCTCAATGACGCGATGTCCCCGGATTACTCAGGCCAAGCGGGCGACGTCGCGGCGGCGGCGCAATAGCGTGCCGACTGTGCCGAAGCCGAGGATCAGCAGGGCCCAGGTGGAGGGTTCCGGTACCGTGCCGGTCGGCGGCGGCGGCGGCGGCGGTGCCACATACTCCGCGATCATCAGGCTGCGGACGGCCAGGCTGCCCTGGGCATCCACGGTGTCAAAGCCCAGGGTGGGGTTGAAGCTGGCGAACTGGAAGATGCCCGCGCCGGAGATCGCGGTCAGCGGCAACAATTGTTCCAGGTGGCCTGAGGCGTTGAAGTTGGCATTGAGCCCCAGGGAGCTCAGTGCGGCGGCACCGGTCAGCTCCTGGGTGCGGACGAAGAAGGCCTGGCCCGTCAGAGACTGAATCGAGCCCGTGGTATGGGGGGTCAGGGTGATGCGGTTGCCACCGGCGATCTCCAGCCAGGCGTTCAGTACCGGGCTGGGGCCAAACGGTGTCAGGTCGCCGCCGCGTCGCCGCTCGCCGGTGTTCGAGCCGGTGAACTGGCCGAGCATGGTGTCGTAGGTGTATTGGGCGGTGAATTCCTTGCCGAACAGCGACTCCAGCACGCCGAAGCCCATGCGGCTGGTGAAGTTGGTGGACATGCCCGTCACGGTGCCGGTCCAGGTGGCGACCAGGGTGACGGCCGAGGCCGGCGCGGCCTGCAGCGCGAAGGCCGCCACTGCGGCGGCCAGGACGTGGATTTTACGCATGGAACAAAACCTTGAACGGGGCGGCGCACCGCCGGAAGCGTTCACGAGATCATGTTGCCAGCGGCCTGTGGACCCCCGATTGGGGGTAGTCGGTTTTGGGGAGTGGAATTGGCGGTGTGTGGGGTGGTTGAAATTTTGTTCACGTTTTGTCTTGACATCCGCGCGCAAATTGGGTAGAGTTTTGTCAGCGTTCGGAATTGTGCCCTGAGGGGCGGTGACGCGATCCCAAGTTCACAGATGCGCAGCGTGCCACTTGAGGCGGGTGACGCGCGGCGCTGTCACGTCTGAAGGAGACCCCGCATGCCTGGTCGACAGGTCGATCCCTCACGTCTGGAAGGTGACGCGTTGGCGCGTTGGTATCGCCGCTCACCTCAGGAGATTGAGCAGGAGCGGCAGGGTGCCAGGAATCAGGCCTATGACGCCTTTTTCGCGCCAGCGCGTCTGGGGCAGGTCGATCGTCCCGCAGTGGCCAATACCTCGGCTACGAATGGCGCCGCAGACTGCATCGGATGCCACGGTCGAATTCCGCCGCCGTTTTCGTTTCCCTTTCCGATAGACGGCTTTCCAATTTTTCGGGAAGGCTCATCACGACCGCCCTCAAAACCGCCCGAGCGAGATCGCAAGCAGTGCGACTTGCAAAATGCGTCCGACACGGACATCTGTGTGGGTCAGATTAATGAGAGATCGAAAGCCGTGTGCCATGAAAGTGCGGCCGATCGTTTGGCGCATTGCTTGAGGTATGGTGAGGTTGACACACCCGCTCTCAAGACTTTTCCAGGTGGCCGGCGAAAATGGCGGTGATTGCCGAACAGTGGCTGGACCAACTTGGGTCTGACGAGAAGGTCGCTGTTCGCCTTCATGCGCCTTATCATTCAAATGAACGCAAGAGTTGGGTCTGTCGATTTGAGATCGGCGACCCTGTTGATCATGCCCTCGATATTTGCGGCGAAAGTGGTCTTCAGGCGCTGGCGCTGAAGGCGCTTTCGGCATCGCTCTACAGCAGCGATCACTACCGGCGCGGCGCTTTGGGAGCATTTGGCGCGTTTGGTGGGTACCTTGGTATCCCCGCACCCCAGGTTTTCCTGGATGAGGCACCGTATCCGTTTTGAGGCTCGGATTCGAGGCGATATGCCGTCGACGCATTTCGAGGCCGACACCCATCCCACGCCGGAACTGGCGCTCAGGCTCTATGCCGCCATCGCCCAGGACAGCGCGGACAGCGTGCTGGAAGGCCGCGACCTGTCCGATAGCTACCCGATCCCGGTGGCACCGACGCGCGAGCACGCCGAGATGCTGTTGGACCGGGTGAAGTTCATCCGCGAGGAACTGGTGCCGTTGGCGCGGGCGGAGGGGGTGGATTGATCCTGGGCTTGGGCTGACGCTGCGGCATTGAGGGGCGGGGTTGAGCACGCTCCACCGTCACGCAACTGTCAGGCTGCAATGCGAGACGAGTATTTTGTTGTCTTGTCTTTCCCTGGCGGCACCAAGCGGTCTCTATTCGGTGCTGACCTCGATGCCTCGCGACTTGAACACCAAGAGGAGTCCAGCGCCGACCGCGAGCCAGACGCTGCCGACAATCTGCGCCAGCGGATCGAGGTTGATCAGCACATAGGCGATGATGGCGAACCCGATGGCGGGTGAAACCAGATGAGCGACCCAGCGCCGGCTGCGCTCGCGCACGCCGTGATGAACCAACACGGCCACGTGCACCATCATGAACCCGGACAGGGCGCCAAAGCTCACAAGCGAGAACAGAAGCTCCAGTTGATCGATCATGGCCAGAGAAAGGACGAGCGTGATCGCCGCCACCAAAAGGGCCGCGCGTTGCGGTGTCTGGTGACGCGTGTCGATCAGAGCTAGCGCACGGGGCAGTTTGCCGTCACGCGCCATGCTGAAAATGAGTCGCGCCGTCGCTGTCTGGGTCACAAGCGCGGCTGGCATGCCGGCGATCAAGACCAACAGCCCGCCAGACAGAAACCGGAAAATGTCGCCACCGATAAGCTCGGCAATATAGAGCTGTGCCGTCGCCGTAGCGTCGCCGACTGCAAACGGACCGTGATCCAGCAGGAACAGGCAGGCAAGATAAGTCTGCCCGACAAACAGGGAGGCGACGATGAGCAGGGATAGAATGGTTGCAGCCCCGACCGCTTTGGAGCCGCCTTTGGCTTCCTCCGAGAGGGTTGAAATGGCGTCAAAACCCAGGAAGCTGACGGCGGCGAGTGAAAGCGCTCCAAACACCAGCGCAGGGGAAACTGTGGTGGGGTTCCAGAGAGGTGCCAGCGACAGGTGAGCGCCGGCGACACCGTTCCTCAGGGCCATGATCGCCAGGACCACGAACGTGCCGAGGAATAACAACTGGACCAGCAGCATCAGCTTGCTGATCTGTGCCGTTGTCTGGATGCCCCTCAGGCTGATCGCTGTGTTGATCCCGAGCAACCCTACGACCCAGACCGCCTTCGGAATGTCCGGGAACAGCGCCGACATCGATATCGCGCAGACGACATAGGTCAGCGTCGGAAGGAGCAGGTAGTCCAGAAGCATCACCCATCCGGACAGGAACCCGGCGGCCGGCGCGATACCGCGCCCGGCATAGGCATAGACTGAACCTGCCACCGGAAACGCCCGCGACATGGTCATATAGCTGTGGGCCGTGAACAGCATGGCCACCAGCCCCACGATGTAGACCAGCGGCACCATTCCCTGGCTCTGGTTGTACACAAACCCCAAACTCGCCAGCGGTGCGGTCGGCACGATAAACAACAGACCGTAGACCAGCAGGTCGGAAAGGCTGAGTGATCGGCGCAACTCCTGACGATAGCCAAAGATCTCGACGCTGGCGTCGTCAGCCTGTGGGGTTGTGCTCATTTTGTGTGTTGCCCCAACAGGAGAGTTCGACGGTGCCCGATTGCCAACTGCGCTGACAGTGGTGTTGTTTTTCGCCTCAGCCGGGCCTCCCGCCCTGCACCGTATCTGGAGCCAGCAAAGTCACAAGCCCGACCATGGTGATGACCATTGTGTTGGGCTTCCACCCCTCCCCGGATTAACGCGAGGGCGTGGCTGAAAGGGTGGAACCACTCCGGGCAGGCTGAGTTGGGTCAGGACGTAGCTGGAATGATCCCCATGAAAATCAAGCCGATTGCCCTTGCCGCTGCTGCGGTTCTCGCCCTGACAGGGTGCGCCACAGGCGCGGGTTACAATGATGCGTCCGGGAGCTGGCGAGCGTACGATTACGATCGTCCGGACCCGTCGTACGGCGGTTATGATGCCGGTCGCTACTATCGCGAAGACAGGGTGCAGCGCGAGCGCCGCCTGTCGGCAAATGAACGCGTCTATCGCGGGGAGGACGGTCGATATTACTGCCGCCGGTCCAATGGCTCGACCGGCCTGATCGTCGGCGCGCTGGCGGGCGGCGTGCTGGGCAACGTGATTGCGCCGGGCAAATCGGAGGTCCTGGGAACGATCATCGGGGCCGGTGCCGGGGCGGTCGCTGGCCGGGCGATTGACCGCAACAGCGCGCGCTGCCGTTAGGGCGATGCCGCGTGGATGACCTGGTCGTCAACGGTGTTGGCGTGGCCGCGGCGCTTTGCTCCATGGCCAGCTTTATTCCGCAGGCGGCCAAGATCATCAGGGAGCGAGACGCGTCGTCGGTATCACTGCGGATGTATGTGGTGACGGTGGTGGGATTCTCGCTCTGGCTGGCCTACGGGGCCCTGCTGGGTAGCTGGCCTTTGATGGCCTCGAACGCAGTGAGCCTGACGTTGGCCGGGTTGATCCTGGTGCTGAAGCTGAGAGACGCGCCCGCGACGGGCGGCGGTGCCTAGGGTTTTGCGGTGGCGCTCACGTAGAGCGCGCGGCTATCCTGTCCTCAAAGAGATCAGGGGCTGCGGATGCTCAAATCGATCCAGTTGGGGCGGAACAGCGGGTTGCAGGTGTCCAGGTTGTGTCTGGGGACCATGAACTTCGGCGAGCCGGGGCGCGGGCACCAGGGGGACTGGACGCTGGGGATCGATGACGCCCGGCCGCTGTTCAAGGCGGCCATCGACAAGGGGCTCTACTACTTCGACTGCGCCGACATCTATGGGGTGGGGGCCAGTGAGAGCGTGGTGGGCGCACTGCTGCGCGAGTTGTTGCCGCGCGATCAGTATGTGCTGACCACCAAGCTGTTCAGCCCGATGGGGCGCAATCCAAACCAGGGCGGCCTGTCGCGCAAGCACGTGATGGAGGGCATCGACGCCAGCCTGAAGCGGTTGGGCGTGGACTATGTGGACCAGCTGATCATCCATCGCCATCCGCAGGGGGCCGCCGGGCGCGAGGGGGCGCCGGTCGAGGAGGCGATGGAGGCGCTGCACGACGTGGTGAAGGCGGGCAAGGCGCTGTACCTGGGCGCCTCGTCGATGTTTGCCTGGCAGTTCGCGGAGTTGCAGCTGACCGCGCAGATGCACGGCTGGACGCGGTTTGTGTCGATGCAGAACCACTATAACCTGGTCTATCGCGAGGAAGAGCGCGAGATGATCCCCTATTGCGTGAAGAGCGGCGTGGCGGTGACGCCCTGGTCGCCGTTGGCGCGGGGCATTCTGGCCGGGGCCTATCAGGGCGGGTTCGGCGGCGGGGCGACGGCGCGTTCCCAGGGGCGCGACCGGATCCGGACCGAGGGGCTGTATCACGGCGAGGCGGTGTTCGACATCGCCGCCCGGGTGGTGGAGACGGCGGACAAGTACGGCAAGACCCCGGCTCAGATCGCGCTGGCCTGGCTGTTGAGCAAGCCGGGTGTGACCGCGCCAGTCGTGGGGGTGTCGCGGGTGGACCAGCTGGACCAGCTGGTGGGCGCCACCGAGATCGACCTGGCGGCGGAGGACGTGGCGTACCTGGAGGACCTGTACCAGCCGGTGCAGAACCTGCTGTCGATCGGGACATCGTGATCGGGTTGGGTTGAAGTTGTTGTTGTTATTATCTTTTGTCATCCCGGCCGCAGCGTAGCGGAGAGCCGGGACCCAG
>JANNFM010000634.1:0-2182 GCA_031379795.1 Alphaproteobacteria bacterium | reverse complement strand
GGCCCCACCTTGTTCGGCATGTCCCTGGTACTGATGTTCGGCATCGTGATCGGCACCTATTCGTCGATCTATGTCGCCGCGCCGGTCATCCTGCTGTGGGGCGTCAAACGCAGCGATGAACCCGCTGAGGCTCTGAAACCGGCCACCGTCCGGCGCTAGGGCTGTGGCCCGCAACGCGCCCAGTATCGATGCCTATGGCGACGGCGGGTTCCGCCTGGCAGGCGCACGACATGACGGCTCGGTACTGATCCTGCGCGACGCAGCCGCAGCCTGGAGCGTCACCGATATGGCCGGTCTCACGCTGGAGGCCTTGCAGCCGGTGTTCGAAGCCGGGGTCGTCGAGGTGGAATTTGTGCTGCTGGGCACCGGTGTCCGCAATGCCTTGCCCTCTCGCGAGGTCCGAGATGGCCTGCGCCAGGCTGGCATAGGCCTCGAATTCATGGACACCCCGACCGCCGCCCGGATCTACAACCTCCTGACCTCGGAAGGTCGCCGACTGGCCGCCGCACTGATTGCAGTTTGAACCAACGGGTCTGATCGCTTCCAGCCCGCCGCAAAACGCCCTATACGTCCGGGTCAGGGCAGGAATTCAAAGGGCAACATCATGGCTGGCTTACTCGCCAATTTCCGAAACACCGTCATCCTCAGCGTTTTGCTGGCGTTGATTATCGTCGCGGCTTACGCCACAGGCCCGCAGGGCACCGGATCGGGCTTTATCCAGGCGGTGTTCCGCTGGTTGCACATGTTCTTCGGCATTCTCTGGATCGGGCTGCTCTACTATTTCAATTTCGTGCAGATCCGGGTGATGCCGCAAGTTCCCGCCGAACTGAAGCCGGCGGTCAGCAAGTACATCGCCCCGGAGGCGCTGTTCTGGTTCCGCTGGGCGGCCGTGATCACCGTGCTGATGGGTCTGGCGATTGCCGGGGTCCGCGGCTATTCGGCCGAGGCGCTCTCGCTGGGCATGGCCGGCGGCTATGATCCGGTGCTGGACAAGCAGTACGCGTTGCTGGGCCTGGGCATGTGGCTGGGCATCATCATGATGCTGAACGTCTGGGGCATCATCTGGCCGAACCAGAAGCGCGCACTGGGTATCGTCGAAGCGGATGCCGACACCAAGGCCAAGTCGGCCCGGATGGCGATGCTGGGCTCGCGGACCAATCTGCTGCTGTCGATCCCGATGCTGACCACCATGGCCATGAGCCAAACTATTTACGGCTAGACGCTAGAGACATCACAGAGAGGCCCGCCCCCTCGGCGGGCCTTTTTTGTTGGGGAGAGCATGGACAGCGCCGGCGACGACCTGGATGAGCTGATTTGCCGCGTGGACACGGATCGCTGGCTGTCCAGCCGGTTTGTCGCTGACCCTGTGGCCCGCGCGGACCTGGTGGCGCTCTACGCCTACGACCACGAACTGGCCCGGGCACCCAGGGTGGCGTCCAGCTCTCTGCTCGGGGAAATTCGCCTCACCTGGTGGCGCGAGGTGCTTGACGAGGCCTTTGAGGGGCGACCCGTGCGCCGCCATCCCGCTGCGCAGGCCATTGCGGATGTGATCAGGCGCCGGGAGCTTCCAAGAGGCCCACTCGAGGCGATGATCGACGCCCGCTACCGTGAACTCGACCCTACCCCCATGATCGCCCTGGAGGCTCTCGACTGGGCCCGTGATGGTGGTGGCCAGACAGCGGCGCTGGCGGTCGAGATCCTTGATCCGCAGGCCCAGACGGAACTGGCCCTGGCCGCGGGATCGGCCTGGGCGCTGGGTGGGCGTCTGGCATCGGTGCCGGACTTGCAGCACGTATTCGTCCAGACGCTGACCACTGCCCGGACGGCGGTTCGCCATCTCAGCGTGGCCGCCTTTCCCGCCGTGGCGCATCTGGGGTTGTTGTCGCGTCCATCATCGACGGAGTTCGCGAAGCGGGCGCGCCTGACCATGATCGTGGCGCGAGGCCGGATCTGATTCTCCCTCACGCGGATGGAGGAGGGAAAGCTACCCCGCCCAGTCCTTCAGATCCGCCAGGGCCCGCTCGCCCATCATGCGTTTCTTGATCCGGGTCTTTTCCTTTGAACCCAGCCGTTGACCCGCGTCGTCGCGCTTGGGCGGCTCCATGGGCGGCAGCAAGCCGTAGTTGATGTTCATGGGCTGGAAGCTGCTCTTGCCGCCAGACAGATGCCCGCCGGTGATGTG
>JANNFM010000615.1:0-2604 GCA_031379795.1 Alphaproteobacteria bacterium | reverse complement strand
GGTTCAGCGCACCGATGCCGTTCGAGAAGTCGCCAAAGCTGCTGAGCACATCGCTCGGAGAATAGGTGTGGCGGCTGCTGAAACTGGCGTTCGTCAGGAAGTCGCCGTTGGCATGCATGTTCAGCGAATCGCCGCCCTGCTGTGCCGAACTGACATATGTCACTATGTTGTCGTACGGTCCTTGGTCTGAGTAATACAAGGCGGAATCATACGAACCCTCGATGCTGCGGGAATACCCGTTGATCTCCACGGATCCCGACATCAGCACCGGCAGGTTCTGGAGACTGCCTCCAAAGGCGCCGCTGTAGTAGTCGGGATAGTAGGTGAAGTTGGCGGGGGTCACCTTCGTGATGAAAGTCGCCGTGAACAGGGCGTTGACGATGGTGTCGGCGCCCAGGCCGAAGACGCCAGAATCATAGTTGTCGTTGCTGTAGACGAACCCCTTGTACACCGTTTTTACGGTGAGGGCCGAGGCGGCCGACCCCAGGCTCATGACGGCGGCAAAGGCCGCCAGGGCGGCGATTCGAGTGATGTGGTTCACGATGGGTCCCCCAAGACGCCGGGGGCAGTGCCGCCGGTACGCCAACGTTCACCCCTAGCGGGCGCCGCTACAACTGCGCTTTTTTCACAGCCCTCACGTGGGCATCACCGCCAGCGTCGCCGTGCGCAGGATCGCGTAGAGGCGCGCGTAGTAGAGTTCCACGTCGTCGGACAGCGCCTGCGAGACCGTGAGCCGTCCGTCGGCGTGGTGCATCAGGCCCAGGGCCTCGCCGTCGGAGAACAGGCGCGCGACGTGGCGCCGCGAGCAGAGGCTGGCGCGGGCCAGGGCCAGGCCGGAGACGTCGCAATCGCCCAGCAGGCGCTCGCTGCCCGGCGGTTGCCGCAGGATCAGCTCCTCCAGCATCCGCCAGCCGCCGTCGCGCCCCTGGAACAGGTGGATGGGCGCGCCGGCCGCGGGGAACATCTCCGGGCGTGAGTCCACCAGCAGGCCCAGCCACACGGCCATGCGGTACCGGAACCCCATGTCGTCCAGCAGCGCCGAGGCCGGGGCCACTTCGGGCGCCAGGCGGGCGACAGCCGGCACGCCCGGGTCCAGCACCTGGCCGGCCACGCGCACGAACCGCTCGCTGACCCGCAGCGGCGCCTCCGGCGTCAGCGGCCCGTCGCAGAACACCAGGCCGTTGGCGATCGCGCGGTTCAGGTAGAACCGCGCCCGTCCACGGCTGGACGCGCCCGTGCGCAGGGTCGAGGCCACCAGCTGGGCCAGGGTCAGCCGGGACACCGCCGCCAGGCACACCGACGCGCCCGACAGCGCCGTCCGGCCCAGGTCGCTCATCCACCGCTCGATGGTCGGCAGGCCGGCGTAGTGCGCGCGATTTTCCGCGACGTGGGCGCGCACGGTCTCGCGAAACAGCGGATGGCCCCGCACCGCCGCGAAGTCTGCCGATGTCAGGGGCTCGGGCGGTTCGACCGCTTCCATGCGGTCAGTGTTGGCCAGATAACACCGCTCGTCCAGCCAAAGATGCTGGGGGGCAGGTGCTCCTGTCCCGGAGAATCGAAAACCCGGACGCGTGGTGGCGATGCTCGGCGTGAGCCAGAACCGGGGCGATCAGCCGCCTGTGCCGCGCCGAACGCGGACGGGGGCCGGGTCGCTGGCCGAGGGGTTTTGGACGTTGAGGTCGCCCACGGCGATCTGGATCCCGCCGGCGCCGCCGCGGACGTGTTCGAGTTCGTCGGGCGTCAGGTCCTGGACCTGCGTCTCCTGCGTCTGGCTCGGGGGTTGAACCTGTTGGGTCATATCGTGTCTCCGCGTTGTCATTGGCCGATGAGCCTGGGCGTGGTGAAGTCCCGCTATGTCCGGCACACCAACGTTACGCGTTCTTTCGGGCCTGGGATGCTGTTCTCGCCGCAGAGCCACTCTGCAGAAACGCTGGATGGGACGGGCGGGACATCAGCCCTTCGCCAGTTCACCCACCACAAACGCGTCTTCCCCGGCCCACACCAGACCCTCCAGCACCTCCGGCGGATCATGCGGGTCCACTCCAGCCCCGCGTCACCGGCCGCGCCACCCCCAACCGTCCCCGCCACACCGCATAACCCCCCACGATCACCTTCGCGTCGGCTCGCGGCTTCCGCAAAAACACCTGGGCCCCCGTTTTCACGGGGGTGACCGAAGGGTGGGGGAGGGGTTCACAATCGGGCCGCAACCCAGGTGCCTTCCGTGTCTTTCCGTGTTTTCCGTGGTCCTCTTCTCCCCCCATACCCGCCCCGAAACCCAGCACCGTCATCCCGCTCACGAAAACAGCCGCTCATCCCACCACACCGGCTCATGCAACCCCGCCCGCACGTGCGCAAAATCCGGATGGTCCGGGTTGATCAGCACATTGCGTTCCACCCGGGCGACAATGCTGGGCACCAGCAACACCGCGGATCGGCCCTCGCGACGCCAGCCCGCGCCATACGCCTTGCTGACGACACCGCTGCGGTGCGCCCATCCGGGATGCAGCGCCTCCGGAAACACCTCATAGCTACAACCCGCGTCGATGGTGATCTCGACGAAGTGCTGGTTTGGCGGCAACTCGCCCATGTGGACCAGCTTCTCCA
>JANNFM010000604.1:0-13232 GCA_031379795.1 Alphaproteobacteria bacterium | reverse complement strand
GCTGAAGTCCATCGACGGCTCGACGGCCGCGAAATAGCTGCGGATTTTCGCCTTCCTGTCGGTGAAGATGTTGTTGCGGTCGGACCCCAGGGCCACAAATGCGGACGCGGTCAGATTGACGCGGCCTATCCGGCCATCGGTATTGTAGCCAAGGTAGGTGACGTCATAGTTCCGGCCGCGCAGATTACCGATCAGCGCCGGTCGAACCGGGAAGCCGTTCTTGTCGACCTGAATCTGATTGCGCTCGCGGTTGCGGTTGTGAACGACCGTAACCTGCGACGTCAGGCCGGGAAGCGGAAGGTCCTGGCGATAGACATTGGCGATGAACACATCGTCTCGGCGAAGATCCTGGGTCAAATCATTCAGGCCGGAATTGGTGTCTTTTTCGATCCGGCGGAAGGCGGCCAGGTTGTACTGGAACCGGTTGTTGTCCCGGTTGCCAAAGAACCGCACGCCCAACTGATTATCCTGGAAGAGGAAGCCGCGGAACTCCGTCGAGAATGGCTGAATGCCGACGCGAATGCTGTCGAAGTCGTAACGCTCCGACACATCGCGCAGGTGATAGTCGACGAAGGCTTCCTGCACGCCGATGAAGGCGTCGTTGCGGTGGGTTTTTCTGCTGGGCTCGACGTACAGAACGCGCTTTTCCGGCACATCGACGAAATTGTCCTGGAACGCCAGGGCGACGCGGAATTCCAGTTCCGGCGGCTTGTAGGCCGTCGAGCCCTTGATCACAGAGACGGCCGCGATGAACGTCTGCGCCAAAACCAGGCTGGAATCCCGCCCGAAGATATCCAGGCTGCCCGGCCGCGACGTTGTCTGCACACTGACGGGAATCGGGAAACTGCGCGGCTCAATCACCGTGTCCGAAATGGCATTGATCGCCAGGAACCAGTGCTCGGACCCTTTGAACGGGATGTCGCCCTTCAGGAAATTCTGGTTATAGGGGTCAAACCAGCGCGGCTTGGTGACCCCCAGGGCGCCCGCCAACCGCCAACGATCCGGGATCGGCAGCTCGTCGTGCGGAAAGGCTTCCGGCGGCGGTGCGCGCACCGCGCCGGGGTTGGTCTGTTGGGTCCGCTCAGGGAAAGTCTCGACCCGACCCGGACGACGTCGACCCTCCAGCGGCTTGTCGTCGGTCGGCACGGGCTCGACTGCCGTGCTTTCTGCAGGCGGGGCAGTTTCCTGTGCTGCCGCGTCCAGGCTCACCGCAATCACCGATGGTGCAGCACAGGCGCGCCGATCAGCGTCCAGGATATCATCGATGGACAGCGGTGCACTTCGGGCCGCAAAACCCGTCGCCAGGGCGGCAGTGGCGGCGCTGAGCGCGAGAAGATGGGCCCGGCGCATGCCTATTTCCCCTGGCACGCGTTCTGGTCGTTGGTGTCGAGGAAGGGCGCGAACGGACACCCGACATATCGCAGACGTGCCGGCGCGGAAGGCCCGACGATCAGGGTGTCCGCGCGGATCGCCGCCGCAGCGTTGCTGATGCTGCCGACGCGTGCACTGCCATTGTGGACACCGAGGAACGAGATCATGTCGTCCTGGTCGATGCCGTCACCCGACACGCCGATCCCGCCAACAACCCGTCCGCCGCGATAGATCGGCACGCCGCCCGGGAAAATCTGCAGGCCGTTCTGCAAACGATTCTGGCCGGGAGCGACCTGCGGCAGGAAGGTGCAAACCGCCGCGGTATCAGTCGCCGACGCACCCGTCAGAAACCCGAGATGCTGGCCAATATTGCCAATGATCAACGCGGACTGAAGCCCCGTCGACAGCGGACTCCACTGCGCGATGGGACGCGACAAGGGGCCATTGGGTCGACCAACCTCACCATCCGGATAGTAGGGCCGGGCCAGGTTACCCAGGGTCCGGGCCCCGAACGCGGTCTTGCCGGTCAGAGTTTGTGGATCAGCAAAGAAGTCGCGGGTCTTCTGGACGAAACTACGCACATCGGCGCTGGGGTCGGCACCCAGCTCCGTCGCGGCAAAGGTCGCCGAGAACAGGGTCGCGGAGCGCGCTTTCTGGGCCGAAACGTCGATACCGAACACCGGCGCATCCGGCGAGCGGACAATGCCCAGGATCTGGCCACGGCTGTCCACGACGGTGATCGACACCTGCGCGCGACTGTCCAGCGGACGCCGGATCTGCGCCCGGGCGCGGCTCATGATGGTGAAGGCCTCTTCCAGCACCGCGCGAACTTCGGTCTGGGACAGCGGTGTCAATCCATCGGCACCGTCGGTACCGCCGCGGATCGGGAAGCGCCCCTGCCCTGCGCCGTTGCTCAGGACCATGGCGCTAGGGATCGAAAACTCAGCCGTGGTTGCCAGTCGCAGGCCGGACGCCTCGGTTCCGTAGGCCTGTCCGGCCAGCGCGCCACCGCCGGAATAGTAACCCGTCACCGGCGTAAAGGATCCAGCAGCCGCCGTCAGGCTGCCGAAAGTCGGCGCGCTTGAAGGGGTGGTTTTGAGTGTCCCCGAACTGGCGTCACTAAATCGCAGCGAGGTTCCGTCCACCGTCACCCGCTCAGCACGGATATCCACCGGCGCGTCGAACCCCGTCGACGCGGCGTAGGCAATGGCTTCCTCGGCGTCGTCCTCGACGTCCAGGATATTCTTGTCGAAGCCATAGTCGCCATCGGCCATGACGCCGACGCCACCCACCAGGACGCCGCCCTTGTAGAGCGGGAACCCGCCTGCGTCGGCGGACAGCCCCAGCGGCGAACGCCGGGGGCCAATGGGCGAAGTGGCGACGCGTGTGGTCACATCCGAGCACGGCAAAGACGAGAACTGCACGCCAAACAGCGGTCCACTTTCAAGTCCGACGGTCGACGGGCTGGGCGGGAAATGTTCCTGCACGATCTGGCTGGCGGTGCGGGTCGAAAAGGCGTTGCCCCCCGACGACAGGTAGGCACCCGTGATGGCTTTGGCGATAGCGGCACCCGCGGCCGGCACCACAACACCCTGTGCGTCCGTGTTCGGACCGGACGCCGCAGCGCGCAGCGTCGCGTTCGCCCGTGCGCCCGTCATCGAATAGACAGCCAGGATGTTCCCGACCCGGTCCGTCACGGCGATCACCGCCGGCAGGTTCCTGGCGCGCGCCTCGGCGACGCCCTGGGCCAGCACCTGCTGGACCTCGGCGACCGTCAGGGCCTGCGCCGCCGGCAACACAAAGGCCGCAGTCGGCGTGGTGGGTGTGGTCGTCGTGGTGGGCGCGGTCGAACCTCCACCGCCGCCACCGCCACACGACGCCAGCACCAAAGCGGCCCCAAGCGCGCTCCAGCGAGGGACAAACCTCATCGCAGCGCCCTCGCCGCCTGCGCGACCTGGGTCAGCGATTCACGGAAGGCGTCCGGCTTGTAGCTGTTGGGATCGCGAACCTGGGCATAGGCGCGATCAAGACTGGGCCGCACGCGGGCAGCCACGCCACGATCAACCTGGCCGGAGCTGACGAGGGCGTTCAGCAGCGTGTCCGCCGCCATCACGGCCTGCGCGCTGCCGGAATAGTCGGTATAGCGCCGCGAAAGCTCGCCGGTCAGCACGACATCCAGCATGGCCAGGGTGTCGGAGCGCGAGAAGCTGCGTGCTGAGAACGCGTCGGCCAGCGCCCTCGCGGTGCCCGCCAGCTTTGCCGCGGCCCGGATTGACTCGCCCTTGTCCCGCGCCAGAGCGGCGTGGAACGCACGGGAGTCCGCGTCCAGACGCGCAGATAGTCCAGGCGCTGCCACCTTCGCCGCCGCCGACAACATGATCATGTTCTCGTCGTTGAACGGTGGCTGACCCGACGGAATCGGCCGACCCGGATTGGCCTGCCAAACCGGTCGGGCCTTCGGATCGTCCGAAATGGCCCGGTGACAGCTGTGGCAATCAAAGAAGTACAGCTCCGGGAACGCGCCCTGCCCGCGACCCGGCTCGCCATAGAGGCTGAGAGCCCGATCCAGCGCCATGGCCTGACCAACGGCCCAGGTCTTGACGCCGCCCGCATAGGGTTTGCGCTTCACGTAGTCGGCGTCCACCGTCCAGTGCTGCTGCAGGTTGGAAAACAGGTCCAGTTCGAACGCCACGCGAGGGTGACCGGCCGCCATGATCTGATGGGTGACGAACTGCCCAGGCTTTGAACCACCGAAGTGGCAATCGAGACAGACGCTGGCCACCACCCTGGGGTTTTCCAGCGCTTTCATACCTGCCGCAACGTTGGCGGCATGCGAACC
This sequence comes from Alphaproteobacteria bacterium, assembly GCA_031379795.1. Lineage (GTDB taxonomy): Bacteria > Pseudomonadota > Alphaproteobacteria > Caulobacterales > Caulobacteraceae > Phenylobacterium. Next base: position 9,022 of record JANNFM010000604.1, on the reverse strand, counting down.
GTCGACAGCCCTGTGGCTGGCCAGCCAGTTGCTGGAACCGCCATGGCAACTTTCGCACCCGACGCCATCAGAAACCTGGAAACGCGCGCCGCGCTGGGCGACCGGCGCCGGATCGGTATGGCACCCGAGACATTCCTTGGCGTTCTGAGCCGGACCAATGCCCATTTTCCGGGTGATCGCCTGGGCACGCGGCTCGGTCAGCACGCGCCAGGCGCGGCTGTGAGCGCCAGCTGGACTGGACGGATCCTGCCAGGTGATCAGTTCGTTCTGGCGGACATTCAGACCCGAATCGACCTGGCGGCTGTGGCAGGTCGATCCAGCGCACGAGGCGACGCCTTCATGGACGCCACGCGATGAAACCGATTCGGGAGCCGCACTTGCCGCAACCGCAGCAAACACTGTGACTGCGCCGAGGAATGCAGTCACGGCGACCGCCAGCGCGCCAGCAATTCGCGACGCTTGTGCTCCTCCCATTATCCTTCCCCCGGCCTATCCCGCTACAGTCTTAGCGAGGTCGATAACGCTTAGGTAGTCTGAATACGAACCCATCGACTGGAATCCGGGCCCTGACGAAACATCTGGCAATTTGTGTGATTGTCCAAGGGTTCGCTTAACAAGAGGCTGACACGCGGCTAGGGTATCGAGGAGATGGTCTTTTTGGGGGGACTGCGCATGGTCGGATGGCGTAAAACGCCGCGAGGCGCCAGCATACGGTCGCGCGTTTGTGTGATCGTCATGGCGACCAGCGCTTTGACGCCACCGATGCCGTCGTGGGCCCAATCAACGCCGCCTCGCAGTGTGACCGCTGAAGGCACCAGCGCTGCAGAGCTGAACCCGGCCGCCCGCGTCAGCCGACCACCGCCACGCCGCAATGCCGGAGCCTTTGCGCCGGAACCCCCGGGGCCCTGTCCGCTTGAAAGTTCAACTGTCGAGGTCACCCTCAACTCCGTCACGTTTCGCGGCGCGACCGCTGTTGGCGACGACCAATTCCGATCAGCCTATGCGGAGTACATCGGGAAACCGCAGCGCGTTTCGGTGATATGCGCCATCCGCGACCGGGCGTCGCAGATCGTGTTCAACAATGGCATCCTGGCCCGCATCGAGATTCCCGAACAACGGATCTCCGGCGGCGCACTGATCCTCGACGTCATTGAGGCCCAGGTCGTCAACGTCCGGGTTCGCGGCGACGTTGGCCCCGCCCAGGCGGTCGTCGAACGTTACGCTGAGAAACTGCGGGGCATGAAGCCCTTCGATATGGCGAAGGCTCAACGGTACCTGTTGCTCGCGTCGGACGTACCCGGACTACAGGTTCGGGCTGCGGTGCGCCCGTCCACCAGCCCTGAGCGCGGCGCGGTCGATATTGACCTGACGGTGACCAAGGATGGACCAGACGTCTTCGCCAATATCCAGAACACCGGTTCAAAACAGGTGGGTCGCTGGGGCGGGCTCATTCGCGGCGAGGTGGCAGCAAACACCAGTTTCGGCGAAAGCGCCGCGCTGACGGCGTTCCACACACTCGATTCGAATGAGCAGTGGCTGGTGCAACTGGCTGGAACAGCCCGGATCGGGGCGGAAGGTGCGATCAGTCGCGGCTCGATCGTTTACGGCGAAAGCCGGCCCGGCGATTCCCTGAAACCGCTCGACATTCTCAGCAAGTCGATTGTCGCCAATCTGGAAGGTGCCTATCCGGTCATCCGATCGCGCGCCAGGAACCTGAACGTCGCGGGCGGGCTCGATCTGGTCGCCCAGAAGACGTCGATCGCCGGGGCCAGATTTTCAAAAGACGACCTGAGGGTCTTCTACGCGCGGGCGGATGGCGATTATCGCACCGAAGTCCTCGAGCGACCCGTGCTGCTGAACGGCGCATTGACCCTGCGAAAGGGCCTGTCGGTTCTGGGCGGCAGCGAGGCTGGTGATCAAAACCTGAGCCGCGGAACTGCAAAACCCGAAGCCTGGGTGCTGAAGGGCCAAGGTGGGCTTGATATTGCGCTGTCCAACAGCCTGACGGGGATGGTGCGCGCCCAGGCTCAGTACTCCAGAAGCGGCCTCCTGCCTTATGAACAGATCGCGCTGGGCGGACTGACCGTCGGCCGGGGCTACGATCCTGCGGCTTTGCTGGGCGACAAGGGGTACTCAGGCGCCTTCGAACTGCGTTACGGTCCCTTGCAATTGCATCCAAAGGTCGTTGCCGCGCCTTACGCCTTCTTCGATGCTGGACGTGTGTCAAATAACAATGCTGCGGGCTCCGGCCTGATCAGCAGTCGGACTTTGAAGTCTGTGGGAGCCGGCGTCGTGTTTCGGGTCTTCAATCGCGCCAACCTTGAAGTCACCTATGCGCACCCCATCGATTCGACCCGGACCGGCGGGCGACGCCCCTCCGACCGCGTGTTGATCCAGCTCACGGCCAGCCTGCTATGACGTACGAGGCTCACGAGATGCAGGTTTCGGGTGGAGGTCGTCCCGCCGTTTTGAACCGTCGGGCGCGGCTGCTCGCGCGAACAGCGCTTTGCGGCGTCCTTCTGGGCAGCGGCGTTTTCTCTGTGACCGGCGCCTTCGCGCTGCCGACTGGCGGATTTTCCGAGGTCAACACCGGAGGTCTGGCGCCGGTCATCACGTCCGATGTCGCCGGAACCAATGTCACCCTGAACGCGCCGCGGACCGTGATTTCCTGGAATACGTTCAACGTCACACCCGACGAAACGGTCACCTACAGTTTCACCAATCGAAACTGGATCGTCCTCAACAAAATCATTGGCTTCCAGGATTCCAGGATTGAGGGAACCATCGTCGGCAAGGTCGGCAGTGGGCTGGGCGGCAATATCTGGTTCGTGTCGCAGAACAGCATCATTATTGGCCGCGGCGCCCGCATCGATGCCGGCGGCCTGTTGTTCGCCATCGGTTCGCCCAATACGACCACCTTCCTTGACCCGACCAACAATACATTTTCCTTCAACGGCGGCGACGCCCTGCCCGGGTCGCGGCTCTGGGTGTTGGCGAACGCAAAAGTCAACGCCAGTGGCGGCATGGTTGCGTTCGCTGGACCAACCATCGTCACTCGGGCCAACGCCACCGTCACCGCAACAGACGGCAGTGTTCTTTACGGCGCAGCCAAGACGTTCAGCATTCGCCTGGCGCCCGGCACCGGCGGCGACTTCGATCTGGTCGATTTCGTCGTTCCCGATGTGAGTGGCGGCTCCGAAGGCAGCCTCGCTATCGACCTCGGGGGCGAGACCAGGGCCAATTCTGTGTTCATCGCGGCTGTCAGCAAATCGGCGATCGGCAGCGCTGTCATCAATCTGGAAGGCATGGTCACCGCCCAGGCGGCCAAGGCTGACGGTGGAGACATCATCCTTTCCGGCGGTGGCGGCATAGTTGGTCGCATCGCCGGTCCATCGATCAGCGGCGCAGCGCAGACGGACATCTATCTCAACAAGGCCAGCGCATCGCGCGATCTGGAGATTGTGAATGTCGGCAAGACATTTGCGCGGCCGTGGGTCAGGCCGGCCTCGGAACTCAAGGATCCGCTGAGCATCAAGGAACAGGCCACCAAGGACGAGCTATGTCAGGCCGACGTCGACTGCAACGGATTTGGCAATGGCCGTGGGAACGGCAATGGCAATGGCAATGGCGGCAATGGCAATGGTAATGGCAATGGCAATGGCAATGGCTTTGGTCCGATCATGGTTGATCAAGCCGAGTTGGTCTCCACGCTGTTCGATCCAACCGCAATTTCGGTTGTCACCGCGGGCCGTGACGCAAGGATAAAGGCGACCGCGAGCATCGAGCTGGGCCGTATTGTCGCCAGCCGCGATATCTCAATCGTTGGTCCGGACATTTCGGCCAACAGCCTGATTTCAACGGGTAACCTCACGGTGACCTCAAGTCAGGGTGTCATCGAACTGGCCGGTGTCGGGATCGGAGGCGAAGGCCTTATCAACGGCAAGACCGACGTTTCGATTGATGCCATCACGGCACCCCGTAAGCTCACGGTTACCGCTGGCGCCGGGATCGTGCTGGGTGACGGCACATCGTCGGTCGCAGGCCTGATTACCCTGACGGCCGCTCAGGGCGTCAGTCTGAACCTGGCCTCGGCCAAGATCGACGCCATCACCGCCGGTGCATTTGCCGACCTGAGAGGTGGTGCCCTCGATATCGGCACGGTCACGGCCCCTCGCCTGTTCGCACAATCCGCCAGTCTAAAGATCGGCACGGCCAATTCGACCGGCGACATCTATGCCCTGGCCACCAGCGGCGACGCCATTATCGGGACCGCCAACGCTGGCGACGACGTGTTTGTCATTGCCACGCACGGAACGGCTTCGCTGGGCTCAGCCAACATCACAGGCTCAGCCCTGGACGTGGTTGGTACTGGCTTCGTTGGCAATCCTGACCTCGCCGGCAACGGGCGCGTCGTCCTGGTCCAGTCGACCGACCTCGACGCCAAACTCGGACTCGGTGTTGGCGGCATCACGGGGGCAACGGCCGTCACGATTATGGCCGGCCGCGACGCTGTCGTGGATATCCTCAAACCGACGCCAGGTATCTTCAAGGTGGTTGCTGTCCGTGACGCGACGCTCAGGGCGCCGACCGTTACACTTGACGCAGTGACCTCGGGCCGCGACCTGTCCGTGGGCAGCACCACCGGCGATTTCACCCTGCTCAACGCCCTGACCGCGACGCGCAACATCTCGGTCAGCGCCGCCGGGGCCTTGCGCGTCGGGGATGTGAAGGCCGACGCAGGCTCGGTATCCTTGACCGGTGCCACTGTGCAGGCTGGCAACGTCTCCGCCAGCGAAGACCTGACCCTCAAGGCCCTCACCGGCGGGGTTACGACCACCAGTTACAAGGCGGGACGGGATCTGTTCCTGCAGGGAACTGTCCTGTCGCTGGGCTCAACCATTGGTCCCGTCGCCCGCGACCTCTCGATCACGTCAATTGCCAATTTCACATCCACGTCGCCGCTGGTCGCCGGACGCAACCTGACCATTGACGTGGTCGGCAAGGCCATCGTCGGACAAACCAGCGCCGTCGGAAATACGCGCATCGTCGCCGGTGATCTGGATCTGACAGGCACCCTGACCAGCGCCACGGCGCAGATTGAATCGCGATCTGGCACCCTTCGCGTCGGTGGGAGCGCCGGTGATACGTCCGGGTCGATGACCCTCGATAATACGGACTTCGGCCAGCTGCGGGTGTCCGGCGCGGTGCGAATATTTGCCGGCTCTACCACCGGGACCGGGCGCGGCGATCTGACGCTGCAGGATCTGGCGGTTAATCCCACCTCGACACCAAATGTCGCATTCCTGGTGGCTTCGGCCAACACGGCGCGGGTGACCGGGACGGTAGCACCAACAGTCTCGGGCGGCATTCTGCGCATTGGTGACGCCACCGACCTGAACTGGCGTCCGGGTTCGATCCTGATTACGGGCTCGGTAGGCGCCGCCACCTTCTCGGGCGGCAATTACACCAACGTCCGGGCTTTTGATGAGGTGCGCCTGGCCGCCCGGCAGGACATTCTGATGGGCTCAGACCGGTTCATTACCCTCATTCAGGGCACACCGGCCGCCGACATTGATCTGGTGAACGGCAAGCCGGCTGGCGTGGCCGCAACCGCCAGTGAACAGTTCCGCGTTTTTGCCGCCACGGGAAGGCTTGAGGTCTCTGCGGACAACAAGGTCGTTCAGCAGAATACCGCCACGGCTGGCAGCCTTCAGCCAGTCGGCCTGTTCCTGAGCGGGAAATTTACGCCTGCTCTGATCATTGATCCGCCAAAGGTGGTTGAGCTCTACGGCGTCCTGGCAGGCCTGGATGGCAAGGTCGTAGGTGGATCAACAGCAGGTGGCCAGATCACCTTTGTCGTGCTTGACACCAGTGGTCAGCCAATCGCCAAACCTGCGGGAGCCAACTACCGCTTCAACAGTTGCGACGTTGGCACCAATTCCTGCTCTGCTCCGCTCGGCGCTAACCTTGGCACTAACCTTGGCGGTGGCGGTGATTCCGGCGGTGGGTCCAGTTCCGGTGGCAACGTCATCGCGTCCCTGAATGCAGGCGTACTCGCCGCGCGTGACGCTCTGCCCGGGCCTGGAGGTGCAGGTCCCGGCGGCGGCGATGGTGGAGGCCCGTCGCCAGACTCGAAAAACTCGGAAGAAGCTGGTTCGGCTGCCGTGGCGACTGCAACGGCGCTCACCAGCCCGCCCGTACTGCTGTCGGTCGCGCCCGTCGATGCCGATGAGATCGTCGTTGATCCGGTGGTCGCTGGCACCGGCAGTGAAGAAATCTGGCGCCAGCACAGGCAAAAGAAATGATCGGCCAAAACATGTTCGGCAGGACCTTATATCTTGGCCTTGGCGCCGCCCTCGTGCTGATGGCTGTGCCTGGCGCATCTCAGGCCCAGACACGTGCCGATCTCATTCCGCTGGGCCGAAGCGCGGCCAGCGGCGCGGTCTGCCAGGCTGTTCGTGACTATGACGATCCCGTGGTTCAGGCCGCAGGACGTCGAGCCTGGAACATCCGTTGCCGCGGATGGGAAGGTAGCCTGGGTCGCCTCTACGCGCTGCCGAAAGCCGCCGACGCGGGCGTCTGGGAAGCCGCGCTCAAGACCCGTGCAGAGTGCGATACCCAATCGAAGTCAGAACCCGTAGCCGGACTTGGGGCTGTCGCCCGACGCGCTTGCCGAAGCGCGGCAGGCAAGGCCCCCTATCTGGCCTATAATTCGGGCAAGGGCGGCGCGCTCTACGCCGCTGAAGGACCCGCCCAGATCGCCGACATGCTCGAAACCGGGCTCAAGGTCGTTTCAGGGGCAGCCAAACCGCCGGCGGCGTCGGAAATTCAGACCTCGGCCGCCAGCGCCGAGATCGCCGCTGACTTTGGCGGCGCAACCGGAGGCCTGGCGCGCTCGCAAGCGGCGGCGGCGACAGATCCGGCCAGACTGCGGGCTCGCGCCTATGTTCAGAACAATGAGTGGCGCTTCGAGAAGGCCGAGACGGATTTCCAGGCCCTCCTGACTGATGCCGAACAACGTCGTGCGCCGCCTGCTGAAATGGCAGAAGCGCTGCTGAACCTCGCACTGAACGTTTCCAACAACGGTCGGTTCGTCGAGGCCGACCGGCTGTTCCGTGATGCCGACGCCCAGTTGGCGCTGGCCGCTGATCCGTTGCTGGCGGCGCAAGCTCGAACCTATCGCGCGCTGCATCTGCGCAATGCCGGACGATTCGCTGAGGCGGTGACATTTGGCCAAGCTGCCTTGCGAGCCAGCGACGAGGTTCGTGCCGCACGTGGCCTCGGGACCGGTGGCCCCAACGTGAAAGATTTGGGCGGCGGTGACCTCGCCATCGCCGGCGATCTGTCGTCGGCGTTGAACAGCCGCACGGCGGGACGGGATGTTCTGGGTGGCAGCCGGGTTTCGATAACTGACCGTCTGACGGTTCAGGACGCGCAGGCCCTGGAAGTTGTAGGTTCATCACTGGGCGCCCAGGGCGACATTCCTGGCGCCCGGGCAGCGCTTGAGCGCGCGGCACGGCTGCTGACGGCTGCTGAGGCGAGCGGCGCCCTGAATGTCTGGCTACGGGCCCGGATTGAGGCCGACGCTGCAGAGCTCGATATGGATTCAGGCCAGCCCGCCCAGGCGGTCGCAAAATACACCAATGCAATCCGTACAATACGCCTGCGCCATGCTGGCACTGCGGCCGAAGGCGGCCTGCTGCTGGATCTGGGACGTGCCCAGATCGCGGCCGGTCAGGAAGAACCCGCCCTCGTCACCTATGATCGTGCGTTCAAGCTGTTCCAGGAACAGCGCGGCGCGCTGGGGGCGTCAGCGGATGACGCTGCGCCCTACTTCGACTTGCTGATAAAGCGCATCGGTTCGGATCCCACCAAGGCCGACGAATACAAGAGCAAGTTCTTCAACGCGGCCTCCAGCGTGATCTCCAACGCCACAGCCCAGACGGTATCCAAGCTGGCTGCACGCGTGGCATCTGGCGATGGTGCCGTTACCGGCTTGGTGCGCGCTCTCGAAGACACCCGACGCGAGCTGCGTTCTGCCGAGGCTCAGGCTGCGAACCTTCAGGCGGCGAATGCCTATACAGGCCAGGAGCGAACGGATCTGGAAGCGCGGCTTGTCTCACTCCAGGCCCAGTCCGACGGATTGGAAGGTCAGCTGCTGTCGGCCAATCCGCGATACTCCCAGCTGGTGTCATCGGAAGCGTCCCTGGCCGCTCTCCAGAAGACGCTTCGCAAGGACGAGGTCTATGTGAAGGTCCTGCTGCTGAGCAACCGCGGTTACGGCCTCCTGGTTTCCCCCACGGTTGCCAAGCCTTACGCGATTGACCTGAACCGGGGAACCGCTGGGGCGGCCGCCGTTCAGCTACGATCCTCGTTCGAGCAGGAAGACTCGCTGCCGCCCTTCGATATCGCCCGGTCGTACACGCTTTTTCAGAAGCTTTTTGGCCCGGTTGCCTCCGATTTGATGGCCGCCAAGCACATGGTTTACGAGCCCGACGGCGGACTGATCTCACTTCCAGTCGCGACCATGGTAACCAGGGATCCTGCGGACCTTCTAGCCAAGACCGAGTCCGGAAAGGATCCTGACTATCGTCAGGTCGCTTGGCTGGGTTCAACCGTTGATAGCGCCCTGGTGCTCTCGGCGGCCAGTTTCATGCAGTCTCGTGCGTTCGCCCCCAGCCAGGCCAAGCGCAGCTTCCTGGGCTTCGCCGACCCATCGACGCCCACACGTAGTGACCAGCGGGCCTATTCGTCGGTTGTCCGGCGATCCGTGAGCATCCGTAGCACCGGTCGCGACGTCGCCAGCGTTTGTGAAAACACGCGCCTGGCGCTGCTGCAGATGCCGCCGCTGCCCGATACCGCCGACGAAGTGCGCGAGGTCGGAGCCAGCATCGGCGGAGCCACCGCCGAACAGTATGTGATCGGTGCTTCCTTTACCGACGATGGCGTCAAGGCTCGCAAGGATCTCTCCGACTACAAGGTCCTTTACTTTGCGACCCACGGGTTGTTGCCGCAACCGTCG